>NZ_MJWQ01000045.1:0-111019 GCF_001762325.1 Campylobacter sp. BCW_6871
TCTACTATAACAAATTTTGATAACTCAGGTATTCTTTCAGGAAGAGTAGGTATAAATATATCAAGCACTACTATAGATAATTTTAAAAACACTGGTACTATAGAAGGAACATCTGGAGCCAAACAATTATCAGGAGCAATATTCATTCAAAGTTGGCTTCAAACAAGCTCCACTATTAAAAATTTTGAAAACACAGGCCTAATCAAAAATCAAAACGGCAATGCTATCTTCATAGGTGATGGCAACAAGATAGAAACCCTTAAAAATAGTGGAACTATAGAAGCAGGCAACAATGGTATAACTTTTTATGCATTTGATACAAATAAAAAGCCCGTTAATATTGGTAAAATCACTATAGAAAGTGGTGGTGTTATTAAAGCAGGCAATGATGCAATCCATATAGATGGAAGTAAAAATGGTATTGAGGGTGAAGGTATTGAAGTTAAAGAAGGGGGTAGATTAGAAGGTGGTAATGCAGGTATTTATATAGGCGGTGGTAAGCAAGTAAATACTAGCATCAATGTATCTGGAACTATCCAAGGTGGTAATGGGGGTATTATAAATACTGGAACCATTGGAAAAGAAGGACAAGAAAAACAAGAATACGGAATCACTATTGAAAATGAAGGTCTTATTGCTTCGGCAAAAGGAAGCGGTATTTTAAATACTGACAATGGAATTATTTATGGTAATATTTTCAATAAAAGTAATAATAATTTAAGTTTAAAAAATGATTCTGATGCGACTATTACAAGTGGTATTAAAAATGAAGGTAGTGGAACCATCTTTGTTAATAACCAAGGAACCATAGATAAAGATAATAGTGGTAATCATTTAGTTAACAGCGGATCTGGTAGCATAGTCATAGAAGATTGGCTTGTTACTACAGATAAAGATACGGGTAAATTAGACACTATAGTTGTAGGTGGAAGCAATACGGATAATGTAAAAGTAGATAATATAACCGTTGATCAAGGCAATGCTGATCTAGATGGAATAGGAGATATAAATGATATCATCTCAGGGGTAAAACCAGATAATATTGGCAATATAGGAACCAATGGTAGCGGGGAAATTGATTTAATCTATGATCCAATAACAGGAAAAGTTCATAAAAGGTTTGATCTTAGTGCTTCCATATCTGGAGCAACCTTTAGATCTTTAATCTCTACTACTTCAAGAAGATCTACCTTTATAGACAATGTTATGGGTAATTCTATGCAAAGCTTTGCTTTAGCTTCTTCAAGTAAGTCTCAAAGCATTGCTATGTCTGAAAAGGGTAATTTATATGCAGATGCAAGTGATTATATAAAGAGTGATTTAAATAATGGAAGCTATGGTTCTAATAAAGAACATTCTTTATTCATCCTTCCTTATGCTTCTTCACAGAATGTTGAACTTTCTTTAAATGAAGAAAGCAAAGGACACACTAAAGGAACCATTATAGGTTATTCTACTTTAAAAGACAGTGGAATATATGGCGTGTATGCAGGTTATGAAGATACAAGAATGGGTTCAACTTATTTTGATATTAATAATAGAACCTATTATGCAGGTTTAAAATACTTTAATACCTTATTTACTACAGAAAAAGGTCAAGAAGTTTATATCAAAGCTCAAGGTAAAGCTGCTTTGATTAAAAATGATTTAACTAAAAAAATAGGAAATAATGAAGCTAAAGCTGAACCTAATTCTTATGCTTATGGAGTCAATACAGCCTTAGGTATGAATTTTATTTCTAATAAAGATATATTCTCCCCTGAAATAGGTCTTGCTTATGAAGGAGGTTATACTGAAGCTTTTTCTATGAAAGACACTATAGGACAAGCATCAGTTCAAGGTGGAGAAAGAACCTATGCAAACTATTTAAATCTTTTCTCTACTAAAACAAGTCTTACTTGGTTTAGAGATTGGTTGCCTAATTTAAAAACTTCAGTAGAACTTGGAGCTAAGTTTAATATCAATCCTAAAGTAGAAGCTGAGGCTAGATTTGGAAATATAAAAGTAAGTGATGAGTTTGATTTACCAAGAATACAAAAATTTGTAAGCACTTCTTTTATCGTTCCTGTTAATGAAGCTTTCTATTTTAGTTTAAACTATAATGGAATGTTTGATAAAGATGGCAATACCCATACAGGATTTGCTCAGTTTAATTATCTTTGGTAATCTTATAAAAGATCATACCTTAGTTTAATTAGTTTTTACTCTCCTACTTGTTAAAAATTTCATCCTGATAATTTTAAAATTATTAGGATGGATGTTTTTAAGGTTGTTAAACTCTTTTTAGATTGCAATCATTCTTTTAAAGTATTTTAAAAACTCAGCTAAGATTAACAATAAATCATTTTAAATCATTTTAAGACGATTAAAAAGAAGTGAAGAGGATTGAAGATTAATACATTTGGTTGCGAAGGGGAGATTTGAACTCCCGACCTTCGGGTTATGAGCCCGACGAGCTAACCACTGCTCTACTTCGCGGCATATAAGATATTTGAAATATAAAATAAGAAGTGGATGGGGTAAAGGGATTCGAACCCCTGAATGACAGGACCAAAACCTGTTGCCTTACCGCTTGGCGATACCCCAATAAATATTTTTTTAAAAGTGTAATTATAGTGAATTTTAATTTATTTGTCAAGCAATTTAAGTTATAATTTTAAAAATTTTAAGGAAATAAAAATGAAATTTGTTAGCGTAGAACAAGCGATTAGGGATTTACAAGCAGGGAAAATGCTTGTAATGGTAGATGCAGAAGATAGAGAAAATGAAGGCGATTTAATCTTTCCTGCGCAATTTAGCACTCAAGAAAAAGTAAATTTCATGATAAAAGAAGCTCGTGGTGTGGTTTGCGTAGCTTTAGATGAAACTTTGGCAAAAAAATTTGAACTTCCTTTAATGGTGCCTAAAAATACTTCAAACCACGAAACCGCTTTTACCATAACCGTAGATGCAAAAGATGCTACAACGGGAGTTAGTGCTTATGAAAGAAATATGACTATACAAATTTTTGCTGATGATAATGCTAAAGCGAGTGATTTTGTAAGACCAGGACATATCAATCCTTTAATCGCAAAAAAAGGCGGAGTTTTAGAACGCACAGGTCATACAGAAGGTACGGTTGATCTTTGTAAATTAGCAGGATTAAAAGGTGCTTGTGTGATTTGTGAAATCGTAAAAGATGATGGAGATATGGCAAGAAGAGAAGATCTAGAATTTTTTTGCCAAAAGCATGATTTAAACATGATAGCCGTAAGTGATCTTATAGAGTATCGCCTAAAACATGAAAGCCTTATTAAGCTTGAAGAAAAAAGTCAAAGTGTTTTAGCAGGCTTTAAAGCAGAAAAATTTATCTTTAGCGATCATAATCAAACCCAACACATAGCTTTTTGCTTTAAAGATATCAAAAAATGTGAAAATGTTAAATTTCATATCAGTGGTAGTGATTTTGAGCTTTTAACTTCAGATAAATTTTCAAAACTTTTAGAGCAAATCAAATTTCTTAGTGAAAATGGTGGCGTTATAGTTTTCATGCAAGGAGAAAAATCCAGTACCACTCAATACAAAAACTATGGTATAGGAGCGCAGATTTTAAGATATTTTGGTATAGAAGAAATTAAACTTTTATCTCAAAGTTGTGATAAAGACTATATAGGCTTAGAAGGTTTTGGTTTAAATCTTAAAGCTTGTAATTTTAACTAAAAAGGAAAAAAATGACTTTAAAAGAACAAATTTTAAACGATATCAAAGAGGCAATGAAACAAAAAGATGATTTTAAAAGAGATAGTTTAAGAACTTTAAATGCAGCTTTTAAGCAAATAGAAGTGGATGAAAGAATAGAATTAGATAATGAAAGAATTTATAAAATTATTGCAAGTGAAATCAAAAAACGTAAAGACGCAATCGAACTTTATCTTAAGGCAAATCGTGAAGATTTAGCACAAAAAGAACAAAATGAAATAAGTCTTTTTGAAATTTATCTGCCTAAACAACTAAGTGATGAGGAGTTAACTTTAGCCTTAAAACAACTTATAGAAGAATTGGGCGTAAGTTCACTAAAAGAACAAGGTTTGGTGATGAAAGAAGCTAAAATAAAATTAGGTGCGAGTGTTGATGGTAAAAGACTTAATTTAGCACTTAAAGAGCTTTTACAATAATTTTTTGGAGTGTTATTATGAAAGAGTTAAGCGGTTCAGCAATGATTTGCGAGGCTTTAAAAGAAGAAAATGTTAAAATTGTTTTTGGCTATCCTGGAGGCGCTGCGCTTAATATTTATGATGAAATTTACAATCAAAAGTATTTTAAACATATTTTAGTGCGTCATGAACAAGCGGCTTTGCATGCTGCTGATGCTTACGCAAGAATGAGCGGAGAAGTTGGCGTGGCTATAGTTACAAGCGGACCAGGTTTTACAAATACTATTACAGGCCTAGCTACGGCTTATAGTGATTCTATCCCTTTAATATTGATTTCAGGGCAGGTGGCAAATTCTCTTATTGGCACAGATGCTTTTCAAGAAATTGATGCAGTAGGTATTTCAAGACCTTGTGTAAAGCATAATTATTTAGTTACTTGCATAGAAGAGTTTCCACGCATTTTAAAAGAGGCTTTTTATATAGCAAGAAGTGGTAGACCTGGGCCTGTGCATATAGATGTGCCAAAAGATGTAAGTGCAACTTTGGGACTTTGGGAATATCCTAAAGAAATTTCTATGAAAACTTATAAGCCTGTTTATAAGGGTAACTCAAAACAAATTAAAAAATTTGCAGAGCTTTTAAAAGAAGCAAAAAGACCTTTATTTTACTTGGGTGGAGGTTGTATCAGTTCTAATGCAAGTGAGCAAATCAGAGAGCTTGTAAAATTTACAAAAATTCCAGCAGTTGAAACCTTGATGGCGCTTGGAACTTTAAGAAGTGATGATGTTTTTAATCTCAAAATGGCAGGCATGCATGGAAGCTATGCTGCTAATATGGCTTTAAGTGAGTGTGATTTGCTTGTGAGTGTAGGAGCGAGATTTGATGATAGGATTACAGGAAAAACAAGTGAATTTGCCAAACATGCGACTATAGTTCATGTTGATATTGATCCTAGTTCTATTTCAAAGATTATCAATGCGCATTATCCTATAGTAGGAGATATTAAAGAAGTTCTTAAAGAGCTTTTAGAAGAGCTTAAAAAGGAAAATTTCAACACAACTTTTAAAGAATGGCACGAAACTTTAAAGCGTTATAATGAACTTTATCCGCTTTCTTATGAAGATAGCAATGAGATTTTAAAACCGCAATGGGTGATTGAAGAATGTGCGAAAATGGCTCCAGATGCAAGGATTATTACCGATGTGGGTCAGCATCAAATGTGGGTAGCACAGTTTTATCCTTTTAATTATCCAAGACAGCTTGCAACAAGTGGAGGGCAAGGAACTATGGGATATTCTTTACCTGCTGCTTTGGGTGCAAAGCTTGCTGTGGATGAAGAAGTAGTGATTAATTTCGTAGGTGATGGATCGGTTTTAATGAATATCCAAGAGCTTATGACTGCTCATGAGTATGGTATAAAAACTATAAATATTATTTTAAATAATGCCTTTTTAGGTATGGTAAGACAATGGCAAAGTATGTTTTATAAAGAGCATTTTTCACAAACAGATTTAAGCGCTCAGCCTGATTTTATCAAAATTGCTCAAGGCTTTGGTTGCGAAGGTTATGAAATTTCAAACAAAGAAGAATTCATTCAAGCTTTTAGCCAAGCTTTAAAAAGCGATAAAACTTCTCTTTTAAATGTAAAAATTGATCGCTTTGAAGATGTTTTACCTATGGTGCCTGCAGGAGGTGCGATTTATAATATGATTTTACCAAAGGCAAAGGATAGACAATGAGAAGGGTTTTATCGGTAGTTGTTTTAAATGAGCATGGGGTTTTATCTCGTATAGTAGGACTTTTTTCAGGAAGAGGTTATAATATTGACTCGCTTACAGTAGCACCTTTGGAAAATAAAGAATTTTCGCGTATTAATATAGTTACTTCAGGAAATGAAAGAACTTTTGAGCAGATAGTCAAACAACTTCATAAGCTTATTCCTACTTATAAAGTGATAGAAAGTGAAGAATTTATTGACAAAGAAATGGCTTTGGTGAAAATTCCTTTAAATGAAAATTTAGGTGGACTTGATGCCGTTTTGAAAGCTTATAATGGTACTATTGCAAATAGCAATGAGAATTTTTTGTTTTTAATGGTTGCTGATGATGCAAATCGCATTGATAATTTTTTAAAAACAATTAAAAAATACAATCCTAGTGATATAGTTCGCAGTGGATCTGTTTTGATGGAGATTAAATGAAATTAAGTGAAATAGCAGAATTTTTAAGCTTAGAGTATAAAGGTGAGGATATAGAAATCAGTGCTTTAAATTCTTTATTGAAAGCAAATTTTACAGAGCTTACTTATTGTGATGGTGAGAAAAATACTAAAGATATACCTCACACAGGAGCTGCTGCTATTTTAGTATCTAAAGAATATGAAAATTTAGTACCTAAGGACACTAAAGCTTTGATTACTCAAAATCCACATTTGAATTTTGCTTTTTTAAGCAAGCTTTTTGCTAAGCCTTTGATAAGCACAGCTAAAGAAAAAGTGCAAAATATCGCAAAAAGCGCAAGAATTATGCCTAATGTCTATATAGGTGATAATGTAAATATAGGTGATAATGTAATCATTATGGCAGGAGCTTATATAGGCGATAATGTCAGCATTGGTGATGAGAGTATTATCCATCCTAATGTAGTGATTTATAATGACACTAAAATAGGTAAAAAATGTCATTTGCTTGCCAATTGTGTAATAGGAAGCGATGGTTTTGGTTATGCGCACAATAAAAACGGCGAACATTATAAAATTTATCATAATGGCAATGTGATTTTAGAAGATTTTGTAGAAGTGGGGGCTTGTACAACTATAGATAGAGCAGTTTTTGATAGTACTATTATCAAAGCAGGCACTAAGGTAGATAATCTAGTTCAAATCGGACATAATTGCAATATAGGTCAAAATTGTATCATTGTAGCACAAACTGGAATTTCAGGTTCAAGTGAGTTAGGACGCAATGTTATTATGGGTGGTCAAAGTGCAACGAGTGGACATTTAAAAATAGGTGATTTTAGTACTATAGCTGCAAGAGGCGGTGTGAGTAAAAATTTAGAAGGCGGGCGCGTTTATGGTGGTTTTCCTATCATGCTTCAAAAAGATTGGCTAAAACTTCAAGCTAAAATAGCAATAAATTTTAAAGAAAAATCACAAGATTAGCATCGCATCGCCATAAGAGTAAAAGCGATATTTTTCTTTTATGGCAAGTTCATAAAGTTTTAAACACTGTTCTCTACCGATAAAAGCTGAAACTAGCATGATAAGAGTAGATTTTGGTAAATGAAAATTGGTCAAAAGATGATTTTGTCTTATAGGTGGATTTTGCGGGTGTAAAAAAAGATCACAAAAACCATTTTTTGTTTTAGTTCTTGCGTAATATTCTATAGTTCTTGTTACCGTTGTTCCTACGCCTAAAATAGCTTGTTTTGAATCTATAATTTCACATGCTTGCTGCGGAATATTAAAAAATTCGCTATGCATTTTATGCTTTTGTATATTTTCACATTCCACGCTTTTAAAGGTTCCAGCTCCTACATGTAAGGTTAAATGATAAATTTCGTGTTTTTTTCTTAAATTTTCAAGCATAGTCTCACTAAAATGTAAACTTGCAGTTGGAGCAGCTACCGCGCCTAAATTTTTTGCAAAGATACTTTGATAATCTTTCAAATCACTTTTTTCATCCTCCCTTTTAATATAAGGAGGCAAGGGTATATGTCCTATCTTATCAAGCAGGTTGTAAAGATTTGAGGTGTCTAAGGTTTTATCATTTTGAAAAAATTGAACTTTTCGAAGACCATCATCTAAAAGTTCTACAACGCGTGCTTTTAAATCCTCCCTAAAATATAAGATTTCATCTTTTTTAACACGCCCTTTAATTTGAGCTAGAAAAAGTGGATTGTGAGAATTTAAAAAAGGTTGATGCAAGAAAAGCTCTATTTTTCCTCCGCTTGCTTTATTGCCATAAATTCTTGCTTTAATAACTTTAGTATCATTGAAAAAAATCGCGCAGTTGGGTAAAAAGTCTTGTAAATTTTTAAAAGTAGTGTGAAAAATTTCTTTGTTTTTGCGATCAAAAACCAAAAGCCTAGCATTTTCTTTTGGATTTGCAGGATAGTTAGCTATGAGTTCATTAGCTAGAGTGTAATCATAGCTTGAAAGAAGTAAGTCTTTATTCATCGCTTTCTTTATCTTTTGGGGCAGGATTTACCTTTTGAACAATTAAAATAGAAAGTCCATAAAGTCCGCAAAGTGGTCCTGCCATTAAAAATTGAGATAAAACATCAGGTGGAGTCATAAAGGCTGAAAAAACAAAAATAACTAAAACAGCTATGCGAAAATGGCGTTTTAAAAAACTATCATCTATAAGCCCGATTTTAGCAAAGAAAAAGGCAATTACAGGCATTTCAAAAGCTAAACCAAAAGCCACAACAACTTTTGTAAAAAAATCTACATAAGTTCCTATGGTAATCACAGGATTAAAATCTTCATTTAAACCAAAATTAATCAAAAATTTAAAAGCCAAAGGCACTACAACAAAATAGCAAAAACAAGCCCCTAAGGCGAACATAATGCTTGCAAAGCTAACAAAAGGCACCACAAGGCGTTTTTCATTATCATAAAGTCCTGGAGCTACAAATTTCCAAAATTGCCAAAAAATTACAGGTAAAGAAAAGATAAAGGCTGCAAAAAAACTAACTTTCATTGCAGTAAATAAGGCTTCTTGTACTTCAATTACATTCACATGTTTGGCTACTTCGGGCAAAACAGCTATAAGTGGAGCTTTTAGAATATCTAAGATATAGCTTCGTAGAGCAAAACATACAATAAACATAACTACAATGCAAGCAACGCTTATAAAAAGGCGTTTTCTAAGTTCTATTAAATGAGGTCTTAATTCTTCAAACATTTATTTTTCCGTTTTATCTTGTGTTTCTAATTTGCTAAGATTTGGTTTTTCTTCTGTATTTAAATTTTGTCCGCTAAGGTTATTTTTTGTGTTATCATCTCTGCTATCAAAGGTTAAATCTACCTTTGTTTTATCTAAAATATCTCTTTTAAGGTCATCAAATTCTTCAAAACTGAGTTTTTTGCGTATGTTTTCATTAGTGCTTGAAAATTCATCTTTGTATTTCTTAGCTTCTTCTTTTAAGTCATTGATGCGTATTTCTTTTTCTATGCTTGATTTTGCATCATCTATGTTGCGTTTTACAGCTTTTAGAATTTTTGCTATTTGTACTATAGCTTCTGGAAGTTTATCAGGCCCTAAGACTAAAATCGCTACAACTAAAATAACTATAATTTCACCAAAACTCATTAATCGTTACTCTTTGATTTGATATTTTAAATAAATATTTTACTTAAAAAACTTAAATTTAAGATGAGAGATATAAAGCAAGCTCATCGCTAATGAGAAAATTAGGATTGAAATATCTTTTATTTTTGTAAAAAAGTTTTTTTTCTTTTAATAATATATTTATTTTGTCTTTTTGCCATTGATTGAGTTTTGTTTCATCAATCCCCACTATACTTCTAAGTCCTAAAAATAGGTGTTCTAAATTCAAGTCTTTAAAACTTAGCTGCTCTATAGATCTAAAAGTGGGATTTTCTATGTAATTTTTTAAATTTTTTGCTGTATAAAAACGCTTGTTTTCATAAAATCCTACCGCACTTAATCCACAAGCTAGGTAGTTTTTTCCTTGCCAATAAGCAAGATTATGTTTGCAAATTTGGGCTTTGGTTTTTGAAAAATTACTGATTTCATATTGAAAAAAGTCAAGTTCTAGGAGTTGTTTGATGAAAAATTTCATTAAATTAGGAGCATTTTTTTTGAAATGTTCTTTTTTGGCAAAGGCTGTGTTTGATTCTATGGTTAAATTATAAGCACTAAGGTGTGTGATTAAAGCCTTGATTTGTTTTAAGTGTAAGAGTTCAAATTCAAGCATTTTTTTATTGTCTAATTTTGTATCATAAATAAGATCTAAATTGATATTTTTAAAACCTACTTTATTTGCGTTTTCTAATGCTTTGATAATCATTTCTTGATTGTGAATTCTTCCAAGAAAGTGAAGTTTTTTAGGATGAAAACTTTGAGCTCCAAAAGAAATGCGATTAACTCCTAGATTTTTCATATTTTTAAGCCAATTTAATGTTGCTGAGTTGGGATTAGCTTCGCATGAAATTTCTACATTTTTATCTAGTAAAGGATATAAAATTTTAAAAATATCTTCATAATTATACGCATCAACACAACTTGGTGTTCCTCCGCCTATGAATAAGGTTTTAATTTGATTTGATTGAATGTTAAATTGTTTTAATTGAAAAATAATATCTTCTTTTAAAGCCTTAAAATAGGCTTTTTCATAATCATTTTTTTTCAAACTTGTAAAAGCACAATAATTACATTTGCTTTCACAAAATGGAATATGGATATAAAAATGCATAAAAACCCTAAAATATTTTATTAAATTTTTTTAATGTATTTTAATAAAAATTTGATTTGATTTAGGTTAAAATTATTTCCTTTAAATTAAGGAAAAATATTGTGGAAAACGAGAAAAATTATAGACCAAATGTTGCAGCTGTTATTTTGTCAAGTTCTTATCCTTTTGAGTGTAAGATTTTTATAGCTAGAAGAAGTGATATGGATAATATTTGGCAATTTCCACAAGGAGGTATTGATAAAGGTGAAAGTGTCAAAAACGCTTTATTTAGAGAGCTAAAAGAAGAAATAGGCACCGATGAGGTTGAAATCATTGCTGAGTATCCAGAATGGTTGAGTTATGATTTTCCAAGTAAAATTGTTAAAAAAATGTATCCTTATGATGGACAGATTCAAAAATATTTTTTAGTGCGTTTAAAGCACAGTGCTACAATCAATATCAATACCAAGTATCCTGAATTTGATGATTATCAATTTGTGAGTGTTAAACAAATTTTTGAAATGATTAATCATTTCAAAAAAAATATTTATGTTAAAGTGATCAAATATTTTGAAGAGAAAGGTTATATCTAAAATGCTTATAGTTCAAAAATATGGTGGAACAAGCGTTGGAACACTTGAGCGTATCGAAGCAGTAGCCAATAGGGTTATTCAGAGTGCGCAACAGGGTAATCAACTTGTTGTTGTAGTATCTGCAATGAGTGGGGTGACAAATACTCTTATCGAGCAAGCTGAATATTTTAGTAAAACTCCTAATGGTAAAGATATGGATATGCTTTTAAGTAGCGGAGAGCGTGTAACAAGCGCTTTAGTTTCTATTGCTTTAAATGAAAAGGGTTATCCTGCTATATCATTTTCTGGGAGAAAAGCAGGAATTATTACAGATAGTGTTTTTACAAAGGCAAGAATTCATCATATTGATACAAAAGCGATAAAATCAGAACTTCAAAATGGTAAAATAGTTGTTATAGCGGGTTTTCAAGGTGTAGATGAGGAAGGTAATGTAACTACTTTAGGGCGTGGCGGAAGCGATTTAAGTGCTGTGGCAGTAGCAGGTGCCTTAAATGCGGATTTGTGTGAAATTTATACCGATGTTGATGGGGTCTATACAACAGATCCAAGAATTGAACCAAAGGCAAAGAAATTGGATAAAATTTCTTATGAAGAAATGCTTGAACTTGCAAGTTTGGGTGCAAAAGTTTTGCAAAATCGTTCTGTAGAGCTTGCAAAAAAATTAAATGTTAACTTAGTAACCAGAAGTAGTTTTAACAATAACGAAGGAACAATGATAACAAAGGAAGATGGAATGGAACAAGCTTTAGTAAGTGGTATTGCTTTAGATAAAAATCAAGCAAGAGTGACTTTAAGAAATGTAGAAGATAAACCTGGAATCGCAGCTGAAATTTTTTCTGTTTTAGCAAATGAAAATATTAATGTAGATATGATTATACAAAATGTTGGAGTTGATGGTGCTACAAATTTAGGTTTTACAGTTCCTCAAAATGAACTTGAATTAGTCAAAAATGCTATGCAAAAAATTTTAAGTCCAAAAACAACCATAGAAAGCGATAGCGCTGTGGTAAAAGTTTCCATAGTGGGTGTAGGTATGAAGTCGCATTCAGGGGTGGCAAGCAAGGCTTTTAAAGCTTTAGCTGATGAGGGTATTAATATCGGTATGATTTCTACTAGTGAAATAAAAATTTCGATGATAGTTCATGAAAAATACGGAGAACTTGCAGTTAGAGCGCTACATGAGTGCTATGGGCTTGATAAATAAATGAGTGATTTTTTAAGTTTTACTCTTGAAAATATCCGCAATGGCGGAGCTTTTATGGCATGGTTGGAGTCGCGTCGTTTAGAATGGGCTCCTTTGATGGCTGCAAGACTTAAATATCTTTTAGAAGGACGCACTTTTGTCTTAATGTGCGATGAGCAAAGATCTTGGTATGAAGAGTATTTTTTAAAAAATATAAATTCAAAAGCCGCTCGTCCTATGCTTCCTTTTGTGTCGTTAAATTCTTTATGCAAGAAGAAAGTACAAAGTTCAGAAGATATAGCTTTACTTAATGACTTGCTTGACATTTCTTTTCCTAATGGTTATGTGTATTTTTATATAGGAAGTGCTTCTGATAATAAATCTTTAATCGCTAAATCAAGAGATGATAGTTTATTGTGGCTTTTTGATGAGCAGTTACAAGATAGTTTTTATTTAAATTCTAAAGATAAAGACTTGGATATCAAGCTTATTAGTTTATATCAACTTTTTGATGTAAGTTTGGATGCAATATTATTTTCCAAGGTGCAATTAGGATAAATATTTTGTTTATTAGTAAGATTATTATCAGTGAAGATTTTTTAGGTATTAAAGAAGAAATGATTAATAATTTTGGTATTAAAAAATTAAGATTTTTTATGCCACAAAATGAATTTTTACTTGATGATGCAAGAGCAGTTGAAAAAGAAAGCTATATTGCAGAAACCGAAGAAAAAATTATTGTTTTAATGGCGGATTCTTATAGGATAGAAGCACAAAATTTTTTACTTAAACTTCTTGAAGAACCTCCAAAAAATATTAAATTTCTTATTGTGGTACCTTCTAAAAATTTACTTTTACCTACTATAAAATCACGTCTTATTTGTGAAAAAAGAAAAGTTGAAAAGGAAGTTAAAAAACTTGATTTAGATCTTAAAAGAATGGATTTAAGAATGCTTTTTGATTTTTTGCAAAAAAATGAAAATTTGGATAAAAATGAACTTATGGATCAAATCGCATTGCTTGCTAAAGAATGTGTGAAATATAAAGATTTTAACGCTGAAGAATTAGAGTTTTTTTATGAAAGTTATGAGCTTGCAAAATTAAATTCTAAAAGCGGGGTACTTTTGGCTACTCTTTTATTAAATTACTATACAAAGAAATAAAATGAAATTTTTTAAAATCAATCCAAATACCGATTTTAATTTACTTTGTTCTTTCATAAACCCTCATAAAATGGGGCAAAAGATTATGAGTAAAAAAACAAAAATTCATTTTATTTTTATCAAAGATATTTCTACTCCTGCAGCAAATATTTTAAAACAAGATGCCTTAAGAGTAGGAGCTGAGCTCATCACCCATAAAGAAATAATTACCGCAAAAATCACTCATTCAAATGCACTTTTAATGGCAAGTAAAGAACAAATTCAAAAACTTATTGCTAAAGAAAAACTTCAAGATTTTGGACTTAAAAATTTGGCTCTTTTTTTGCAAAAAGATTTTTTAAAACCAAAAAAAGCTGAGCTTATGGCAGTGATTAATGTCAATGAAGACAGTTTTAATGCAAAAAGTCGTGTGAGTGAAGAAGACTTTGAAAAAAGGCTTAATGATTTTCTTGCTTTAAAGCCTGAGTATATCGATATAGGTGCGGTTAGTTCGAGACCTGGGAGTGAGTATTGTGGCAAGGAAGAGGAATTTAAAAGACTAAAAAAAATACTTGACTTAATTTATGAGAAAAATTATCATGAAAAAGCGATTTTTAGTTTAGATAGTTTTGATGAATATTGCCTAGAATATGCTTTAAATAAGGGTTTTAAACTTATAAATGATATTACAAGTTTAAGAAATCTTAATCTGGCTAAACTTGCAAGTAAATATGAGGCAAAATATTGCTTAATGCACATGCAAAACAATCCGAATAACATGCAAGATAATCCTTTTTATGAAGATTTGCTCGATGAGATGACTTTGTTTTTTAAAGAAAAACTTGAACTTTTAGAAAGTTTTGGAGTAAAAGAAAGTATTTTAGATGTAGGTATTGGTTTTGGAAAGAGTGCGGAGCATAATATGATTTTAATCAAACACTTAGAGCATTTTTTGCAATTTAATAAACCTTTACTTATAGGTGCGAGTCGCAAAAGTGTGATTAATGCGTATTTTCAAAGCGAGATTAAAGATCGTTTAGCAGGAACTTTGTATTTGCATTTAAAGGCTTTTGAAAATGGTGCTAGTATTATAAGAGTGCATGATTTATACGAGCACAAACAACTTTTTGCTTTAGCACAAGCAATGGACAATATAGGAGTTTAGATGAAAAAAGAAGAGTATTTAGAAAAAGTTGCTTTAGCAAATTTGTGGATGAGGGCATATTATGAAAAAGATGAACCCTTGGCTAGCGATGAAGAATACGATGCTTTAATCAGAGAATTAAGAGTTTTTGAAGAACAAAACAAAGATGAAATTTCAAAAGACTCTCCAACGCAAAAAATAGCTCCTACTATACAAAGCGAGTTTAAAAAAATAGCTCATTTAAAGCGTATGTGGTCGATGGAAGATGTGTTTGATGAGAGTGAGCTTAGGGCTTGGGCAAAACGCACAAAATGTGAAAAAAACTTTTTTATAGAGCCTAAATTTGACGGAGCGAGTTTAAATTTACTTTATGAAAATGGTAAATTAGTAAGCGGTGCCACTAGGGGTGATGGCGAAGTGGGCGAGGATATAACGCTTAATGTTTTTGAGATAGAAAATATACCTAAAAATATAGCCTATAAAGAAAGGATAGAAATTCGTGGAGAAGTGGTGATTTTAAAAGATGATTTTGAGAAAATCAATGAAAAAAGAGCCCTTTTAAATCAAAGCTTATTTGCCAATCCACGCAATGCTGCAAGTGGGAGTTTAAGGCAGCTTGATACAAGCATCACTAAAGAAAGAAATTTGAAATTTTATCCTTGGGGAGTAGGGGAAAATACCTTAAATTTCACCAAGCATAGCGAGGTGATGCAATTTATCAGAGGGCTTGGTTTTTTAAAGGATGATTTTATTAAGCTTTGTGCTAATTTAGATGAGGTTTTAAAAGCTTATGATGAGCTTTTAGCTCTAAGAGAAAAAAAGCCTATGATGATGGACGGTATGGTGGTAAGAATTGATGATCTTGCACTTTGTGAAGAATTAGGCTATACGGTAAAATTTCCAAAATTTATGGCAGCTTTTAAATTTCCTGCACTTGAAAAAACCACGCGTTTAATAGGCGTAAATTTACAAGTAGGAAGAAGTGGGGTGATCACTCCTGTGGCGGTTTTAGAGCCTGTAAATTTAGATGGGGTTGTAGTAAAATCAGCCACCCTTCATAATTTTGATGAGATTGCAAGACTTGATGTTAAAATCAATGATTTTGTAAGCGTGATAAGAAGTGGCGATGTTATCCCTAAAATCACTAAGGTTTTTAAAGAGCGTAGAGAAGGTTTAGAGATGGAAATTTCACGCCCTAAGCTTTGTCCTACTTGCCAAAATGAGCTTTTGGATGAAGGAACTTTAATAAAATGTCAAAATATAGATTGTGAGGATAGACTTGTAAATTCTATCATTCATTTTGTTTCTAAAAAATGTCTTAATATCGACGGACTTGGAGAAAATATAGTAGAACTTTTATACAAGCACAAAAAAATCACTACACTTGAGAGTATTTTTCATTTAAAATTTAGTGATTTTGAAGGTTTGGAAGGCTTTAAGGAAAAGAAAATTAACAATCTTTTAAACGCCATAGAACAAGCAAGAAAATGTGAGCTTTTTCGTTTTATCACTGCTTTAGGAATAGAGCATATTGGCGAGGTTGCGGCTAAAAAATTAAGTTTAAGTTTTGGTAAAGAGTGGCACAAGCAAAGCTTTGAAACTTATGCCAATTTAGAAGGTTTTGGAGAGCAAATGACTTTAAGTCTTTGCGAATTTACGCGTGTTAATCGTACAAGAATTGATGAGTTTTACAAGCTTTTAAATTTGAAAATAGAAAAACTTGAAATTAAAAGTGATAGTGTGATTTTTGGTAAAACTTTTGTGATTACAGGCACTCTTTCACGTCCAAGAGATGAGTTTAAGGCTTTGATAGAAAAACTTGGGGGTAAGGTAAGTGGTTCGGTTTCTAAAAAGACTGACTATGTGCTTTTTGGAGAAGAGGCAGGTTCTAAGCTTAGCAAGGCTAAAGAGCTTGAAGTAAAATGTATAGATGAAAGTGCTTTTAATGAGCTTGTTAAAGAATAGTTCTTATATTTTAACGCTTTTAAGCCTTTTTGGCTTTTTGCTAACTTGGCAAAGGAGTGCTTTTTCTTTATTTTTTTTAATTCCTATTTTTTTAACACTTTTTTGGGAATTCTTTTTATTTTTAAAGCTTAGAAAAAATATTATAAAAGAAGCTACTTTGATTAAGGGAAGTTTGTTTTATCGTATTAGTATGGGGGATTTTTATCTTTATATTTTTAGTTTTTTCTTGGCGATTTTTGGACTTGTTTCTTTATTTTTAAATTTTTTAAATCTTGAAAAAATTGATTTTGTTTTTATATTTATAATTTTGCCTTTATTGATGATATTTTTAAAAAAAGAATTGCATTTGCAATTTGTAAATAATGCTTATAATGATTTTAGAATAGTTGTTATCGCTAGTTTTTTTACCGCTTTATTTTATGCATTTTATGGGCTTTTTTTTACTTGCAATGAGCTTTTAAATTTAGAACTTTTTTCTAGGAAAATCATCACTTATAAGAGTGCTTCTTTTGTTTATTTTGATTTTTTATCTGAATTTTTGTATTTTGTTTCAAATTTAAAACTTTTTATTTTTTCTCATTTTGGATATTTGAGCTTTAGAGCTTTAAATTTTATTTTTGATTTTTTTAATTTTTTTATGTTTTGCTCTCTTTTGGCTTTTGTTTTTAATTTTGTTTTGAAAATAAACATAAAAATAATTGTTTTATTTTTATGTTTTATCATGGTTTTAGGAAGTTATTTTTTAAAAGAGCAAAGAAATAATGCCTTAAAATCTGAACAAGAACAAATACTTTTATGGATGAATAATTTTAATTTTTTAAAAGATTATAATTTAAGTTTAATTCAAAAAGAAAAAGATCTTTTTGAAAAAGATCTTAAAGATCTTAGAGAAATTTTTAAAAAAAATGCTTTTGAAATAGGCATTTGGTGGTTTTCTAAAGAAAAAGAAGATTTAGAAAAAAGAATAAATGAGAGTTTAAAATGAGATTTGATTTTTTTGTTTCAAAGCGTTTAAATATCAGTAGAAATAAAGCCTTAGAGCTTATAGAAAATGAAGAGGTTTTACTTAATGGTAAAAGTTTTAAAGCTTCTTTTGATGTGAAAAATTTTTTAGAAAATTTAAAAAAAACGCAAGATTTAAATCCTGAAGATATACTTTTAGCCAATGAGTTAAAATTGGATCTTTTAAGTGAAATTTATGTTTCAAGAGCGGCTTTAAAATTAAAAAATTTCTTAGAAGAAAATGATATTGAAATAAAACAAAAAAATTGCCTTGATATAGGATCTAGCACGGGTGGTTTTGTGCAAATTTTACTTGAAAATCAGGCTTTAAAAATCACTGCTCTTGATGTAGGTAGCAATCAACTCCATTCAAATTTAAGAACAAATGAAAAAGTTATCTTGCATGAAAATACAGATCTTAGAGCCTTTAAAAGTGAAGGAAAATTTGAGTTTATTACTTGTGATGTGAGTTTTATTTCTCTTATTAATTTACTTTATTATATCGATAATTTAGCTTTAAAGGAAATTATTTTACTTTTTAAACCTCAGTTTGAAGTGGGAAAAAATATCAAAAGAGATAAAAAAGGTGTTTTAAAAGATGACAAGGCAATCTTAAAGGCAAGAATGGATTTTGAAAAAGCATGTGCTAAGTTAGGTTGGCTTTTAAAAAATACGCAAAAATCAAGCATTAAAGGAAAGGAAGGTAATGTTGAATATTTTTACTACTATATCAAAAATTAATATTACTTCTTTAGCTATAGGTTGTTTTGATGGTATACATTTAGGGCATCTAAAACTTGTAAAATGTTTAGATGAGAATGGGACTTTGTTAGTTATTAATAAATTTAAAGGTCAATTTCTTTGTTCAAATCGTCAAAAAGAAGAAATTTCAGGAAAAAAAGTTATAGAAGTGGATTTTGAAAGTATAAAATCTTTAGATGGTAAAGATTTTTTAAGCTTTTTGAAAAAAGAATTTATCAATTTGAAATTTATAGTAGTGGGATATGATTTTTCTTTCGGGAAAAATAGGGCTTATAGTGCTAAAGATATTGAGTCTTTAAGTGGGATAAAAACTATAATAGTTGATGAATTTAGTATAGGTGGAATAGGTGTTCATGCAAGTTTAATTAAGGATTTTTTATCAAAAGCAAATTTACAAAAAGCAAAAGAATTTTTAGGAAGAGATTATAGTATCAAAGGAAAGTTGATTAAAGGACAAGGTTTGGGTTCTAAAGAACTTTTTGCGACTATAAATTTAGATTGCGAAGGCTATTTTTTGCCTCAAAATGGTGTTTATGCTACTTTGTTAAAAAGCCAAAAAAATATTTATAAAAGTGTGAGTTTTTTAGGTGTAAGATCAAGCGATGAAAATTTTGCCATAGAAAGTCATATTTTAGAGGAATTGGGTGAAAATTTCACACAAGGGGAGTTTTTCGAACTTGAGTTTATATCTTTTCTAAGAGAGAATCAGAAATTTCAAGATCTAAAAAAACTTAAAAATCAAATTGCCAAAGACATAGAACAAGCTAGAGAATTATTAAGGAAAAATGATGAAAGATGAACTTTTTAAACAAAGCCCTAAAAAACAATTTGAATTTGATAAAAGCGTGGCTAGTGTTTTTGATGATATGATTAATCGTTCTGTACCATTTTATAGGGAAAATTTAAAACTTTGTGCTAATTTATTGGCTAAAATTTTACTTGCAAATGCAAGTATTTGTGATTTGGGCTGTTCAAGTGCTAATTTTTTGATTTTGTTGGCAAATCTAAGAAAGGATTTTAAACTTTTTGGCGTGGATAATTCTGCTTCTATGCTTGAAGTTGCAAAGTCAAAAACTAAAGCTTATGGACTTGATATAAGTTTTTTTGAAGCTAATTTATGCGAATTTGATTTTTTTACTTGCGATGTTTTTGTGGCAAATTATACCATGCAGTTTATTCGTCCTCCTAAAAGACAGGAATTGCTTGATAAAATTTATAAAAATTTAAATCCTAAAGGCATTTTGATTATGAGTGAAAAAATCCTTTATGAAGATGCTTTTTTGTCTAAAAATATCATAGAACTTTATGCAGACTACAAAGAAAAACAAGGTTATTCTAAATTTGAAATCGCAGCTAAAAGAGAGGCTTTAGAAAATGTTTTAATTCCTTATAGTCAAAAAGAAAATTTAAATATGCTAGAAAAGGCAGGTTTTAAAAAAATAGAAAGTATTTTTAAATGGGCAAATTTTGAAACTTTCATAGCTTTTAAGGATTAGAAATATTTTCATCTTCCCATTCATCTTTTGGAAAACCTACCTTATATGCATTAACACAATCTTGACTGATGATAGCTTTGTGCCTGCATTCTAAACTTCTTTTTTTTGCTTCTTCAGGGTGATTTTGATAATATTCTACACTTTTGGTTTGTTCGCATGCTGCAAAAAATATACCAATAAGGCTTAAAAAAAGAGTTATTTTCATGGTAATTTTTCCTGTGTTATATTAATATCATCACTAAAGATAGAACTTTGATTGTTTTCTGTTGTTTTGGAAGGATAAATTTCAGAAGGTGTTTCTGCTATAGGTGGTATTATAATACTTTCATTATTTTCTGAACTTTGGTTAATATCTTTTGTGATTTTTTCTTTTTTTAAATCATTTTGTTTTAAAGCTTCTAATATCTGATTATCAGATTTTTTTGGTGTGTTTGGACTGTATTTACTCTCTTCATTTGTTGGCTTAATACCAATTTCTAATGCATTAATACAATCTTCGCTAAGAGTTCCGCTTTCTTTGCATTCTTTTGCTTTTTCTTTTGCTTCGCTAGGATGATTTTTGTAGTAATTTTCTGTTTTGCTATCGCAAGCTGTTATATTAATAATTATTAAAATTGTAAGTAAAATACTTAGTCTTTGCATTTATCAATCTCCTAAAAATTTTTAGCATCTTAGCAAACTTGTATAAAGCAACGATAAATTATTTTTCTTCATTATAAGAAAAAATAGGTAAAGACCATTGATATTTGATAGCTAAAAGCCTTGCAATAACTCCTATAAAAAGAGTTAAAAGTGTGCAAACTAGAGCATTAAGCTCAAGCCACATTATTAGAGAATAATAGATTGCTCCTGCAATTATGGCAATTCCTGCATAAATTTCTTTTTGAAACACCAAAGGGATTCTCATACATAAAATATCTCTTAAAATTCCACCAAAAACACCCGTAATTACAGCAGCAGCAACGGCTATGATAAACCCATGATTTTGATCTATGGCTATTTGAGCTCCAAGTATGCTAAAAACAACAAGTCCTATAGCATCAAGAGTTAGAAATAAAGTTTCAAGTTTGGTTACTACACGTGGAATTTTTGTGGCTATAAGGGCGCAAAAACAGATTAAAATAATATATTCAGGATGTTTAACCCAAGTTAAAGGATAATGTCCTAAAAGCACATCTCGTATGCTTCCGCCTCCAATTGCTGTTACGAGAGCAATAAAAATAACTCCAAAAAGGTCCATTTTATAGCGTCCTGCAGCTAAAGCTCCTGTCATTCCTTCTGCGGAAATACCTATGATATAAAGAGTGGTTATTGTAAGAGCATTTATCTCCATAATTTATACCTTAAAATTTATCACAATTTATTTGATACTGTTTAATATTTTCATCATTTACTTCGTGGTTTGGTACTTGATAGCATTCTTTAAATTTCGGAGTTTTAATAATTTTTACATAAAAACTTGGTATAGCAATACGGTTTTTAATGTATTGTGGTTCTTTATCGTAAAGTACTAAATTTAAAACTTCAATACTTTGAAATTTTAAAGCCAAATTTCTTTCTCTTTGTTCGATTTCATTCCAAATTATATTATTTATTTGCGCATTTTGTGGGGTAATATTACTCATTAAAAATACTGAATTTTGGGCAGCTTTACTAAAGCTAAAAGAAGCATTGGGTGCAGTGTGTCCTCGCGTGTAGCCGCTGTTTTTATAATCACTCCAAGTAGTGCGGTATTTTTTAGGAATATTTGTATCATCTTCAAAGCGAGGGCGTTTTTTAATTTGTTTATTTTTTAAATTTGAAGCTTCTACTTTATAAGCAACGGCTTTTGTACCTTTGAGTTTATAATCATAGCAATTTAGATAAAAAAACTTATCTAAGATTTGCGAGCAATTTGTGTTGTTAAAATAAGAAGAAAAATCAGCACTAGGCTTGTAAGATTCTAAGGCGAAAATATTAAGAGATATAGCGAGTAAAAAGATGAAAATTTTCATTTAAGTTCCTTATCTTTACTTTTGCAAAGATGATTTAAAAAACATTCTTTACATAAAGGTTTTTTAGCTTTACAGGTGTAGCGTCCAAAAAGAACCATGGCTTGATGGAGATAGTTAAGATTATCTTTAAATATGCGTGTTAAATCTTCTTCTGTGGCTTCTGGAGTTTTTGCTTTACTAAGTCCTAAGCGGTGAGAAACTCTAAAAACATGAGTATCTACAGCCATGAAATTTGCTCCACACCATTCTATTAAAACCACATGGGCGGTTTTTTGTCCCACACCTGCTAAGGATTTTAAATTTTGTTCATCAAGGGGAATTTCTCCGTCAAAATTTTCACAAACTGATTTTGCCATTTTTATAAGATTTTGTGCTTTATTATTAAAAAATGAACAAGTTTGTATGTAGGTTTTAAGGCTTGATAAATTTGCATTTGCAAGGGATTTGATATCAGGATAAGCTTTAAAAAGATCAGGAGTGATGATATTAACTCTTTTATCAGTGCATTGGGCTGAAAGCATCACGCAGACTAATAGTTCGTATAAATTTGAAAATTTAAGTTCTGTTACAGGTTTTTCAAAATGTTTTAAAAAAAGCTCTTTGATTTCTAAATTTCTTTTCATTTTTTAATTTTAGTTAATTAGCTTTAAACCAAGTTTAGATATAATCGATTTTATATACATTTTATTAAAAAGGAAACCCAATGAAAAAAATTTCTTTAGTTGCAGCAGCTTTGATTGCAGGTGTAGCTTTAAATGTAAATGCAGCTACAGTAGCCACTGTTAATGGCAAGAGCATTAGTGATACAGAAGTAAGTGAATTTTTTGCCCCTATGCTTAGAGGACAGGATTTTAAAACTTTGCCAGATAATCAAAAAAAAGCTCTTATTCAGCAGTATATTATGCAAGACTTAATTTTGCAAGATGCTAAAAAACAAAATTTAGAAAAAGATCCTTTATACACAAAAGAACTTGATCGTGCAAAAGATGCAATACTTGTTAATGTTTATCAAGAGAAAATTTTAAATACAATTAAAATTGATGCGGCTAAAGTTAAAGCTTTTTATGATCAAAATAAAGACAAATACGTAAAACCTGCGAGAGTGCAAGCAAAACATATCTTAGTAGCGACAGAAAAAGAAGCTAAGGATATTATTAACGAACTTAAAGGTTTAAAAGGTAAAGAACTAGATGCTAAATTTAGTGAGCTTGCTAAAGAGAAATCAATTGATCCAGGTTCAAAAAACCAAGGTGGTGAGCTTGGTTGGTTTGATCAATCAACTATGGTAAAGCCTTTTACAGATGCTGCTTTTGCACTTAAAAATGGTACTATTACTACAACTCCAATAAAAACGAATTTTGGCTATCATGTAATCTTAAAAGAAAATTCGCAGGCTAAAGGTCAAATCAAATTTGATGAAGTAAAACAAGGTATTGAAAACGGACTTAAATTTGAAGAATTTAAAAAAGTTATCAATCAAAAAGGCCAAGATCTTTTAAATAGTGCTAAAGTGGAATATAAATAATGGGTGTTTTAGACATTGTAAAAGCAGGGGTGATTAGCGGAGATGAGCTTAATAAAGTTTATGACTATGCTAAAGCAGAGGGTTTTGCTATCCCTGCTGTTAATGTTGTAGGAACTGATTCTATTAATGCAGTTTTAGAAGCTGCAAAAAAAGTTAACTCTCCAGTTATTATCCAGTTTTCAAATGGTGGGGCAAAATTTTATGCAGGGAAAAATTGTCCTAATGGAGAAGTTTTAGGTGCAATTAGTGGGGCTAAACATGTACATTTACTTGCTAAAGCTTATGGTGTACCTGTGATTTTACACACTGATCATGCTGCAAGAAAACTTTTACCTTGGATTGATGGGCTTATTGAGGCAAATGCACAATATAAAAAAACCCATGGACAAGCTTTATTTAGTTCTCATATGCTTGATCTTAGCGAAGAAAGTTTAGAAGAAAATCTTAACACATGTGAAGTTTATCTTCAAAAACTTGATGCTTTAGATGTCGCGCTTGAAATAGAACTAGGTTGTACAGGTGGCGAAGAAGATGGAGTGGATAATACAGGCATTGATAATTCCAAGCTTTATACCCAACCAGAAGATGTAGCACTTGCATATGAAAGACTTGGAAAAATTAGTGATAAATTTTCAATCGCAGCAAGCTTTGGAAATGTACATGGAGTTTACAAGCCAGGAAATGTTAGCTTACAACCTGAAATTTTAAAAAATTCGCAAAAATTTGTCAAAGATAAATTTGCTTTAAATAGCGATAAGCCTATAAATTTTGTATTTCATGGTGGTAGCGGTAGCGAGCTAAAAGATATTAAAAATGCAGTAAGTTATGGCGTAATTAAGATGAATATTGACACAGATACCCAGTGGGCTTTTTGGGATGGGGTGCGTGAATATGAACTTAAAAATAGGGCTTATTTGCAAGGACAAATTGGAAATCCAGAAGGTGATGACAAGCCAAATAAAAAATACTATGATCCGCGTGTTTGGTTAAGAAGTGGTGAAGAAAGCATGATAAAGCGTCTTGAAGTCGCTTTTGAAGATTTAAACTGTATAAACAAAAACTAAGCATTTTAAAGGCTTAGTTTTATTTTGTTTTAAAAATTTTTATTAAATTTAGTAACAATCTTTAAAATAAAATTTAATGAGGTATTGGTTTCATGGATATTAAATCAGATGAAATTTCAGAACTTGTTTTGCCTGAAGGCAAAGATGCAAGAGGTTCTTTGGTTTATTTTAAAATTATTTTTATTCCAGCTTTTCTTTATATTTTGATTTTATCGGGTTATTTTAATGTAATTGATTTTAAGGTTGAATTACATACGGTTATTATGACAGGTGTGATTTTTTTTACAGCATTGATTTTTGCTAGACATAGTGCTGAGTATGCGTATAGTATTTTTGAACAACAAAAAGATGAATTTAAACAGGTTTTAAAAAGACATATTATGAGGCATTTTCTTGCCATAGGGAAAGACACAAAATCAAATGCCAATTTTGATGACTTTGCTTATGCATATATTAAAGGTGCAAGAAATGAGAACTTTGCTAGTATAGGTTCGGCAATTTTTCCAATGATGGGAATTTTAGGGACTTTTATCAGTATAGCTTTTTCAATGCCAAATTTTAGCTCTAGTGATACAGCCGCTTTAGAACAAGAAATTGCAGATTTGTTAAGTGGAGTGGGAACTGCTTTTTATGTTTCAATTTATGGAATTTTTCTTGCATTATGGTGGATATTTTTTGAAAAATATGGTAAAAGTAAAATAGATCGTTTGCTAAATCGTCAAAAAAATGCTACAAGTGGATTTTTTTGGACAAAAGAAGAGCTTGATCAAAGGTATTTAACTGAGAGTTTGCAGCATTTTGAAAAAATGGGAGCAATTTTTAAACAAGTTAGTAATGATGATTTTTTTGCAGAGCTTGATCATGCTATTGATAGAAAATTTGGTATTTTTCAAGATATGCTAAATGTAGAAGAAAAGGCTATTAGATTAAGTAGTGAACACATCAAACAAACCATGGGTGAGCTTAGTAAAGCACAAAGAGATCAACGCGATCTTGGAAAGCTTTATAGTGAAATGTTAAATGGCATAGGTTTGCTCAATCAAAATTTGAAAGAAATCAATATAAGAATGTCAGAACAATATAATCGCTTGCTCGATATCAGTAGTGATAAAATTCATCATCTTGATAAGACGCTAAGTGCATTCGATGAAAAAGTAGAGCGTTTTGGTAAAAATTTTGAACTTTATGAAAAAGCAATGTTGGAAAGTCAAGAAAAGGTTTTTGAGGGATTTAAAGCAAGCTTGTTTGAAGGTATGCATAAATTTAAGGAAGTATATGAAGAAGAAAAAAGTATCGATGCTAAAATCAAAATGATGGATGAGCTTAAAAAAGAAATGAAAGCACTTGATGAAGAAACAAGTCAAATGATGAGTAAGCTTTCTGGGGATGGAAATCAAAATAAAGAAAATGAAACCAAACAAATAGAAGATTTTTCAGAGTCTAAGACTGAAGAAAATCAAGATGAAATTCAAGCAAAAATATCTAAGCAAGAAAGCAATGATGAGCTAAAAAATGAAGATAAAGAAAATAAATGAAAAATGAGACAAAAGAAGATAGCAATTTTTGGATAGCTTATGCTGATTTAATGGCAGGATTGCTGTTTGTTTTTATTTTGCTAATAGGTGCTATTGTTGTAAAATATGTTTTAACTCAAAGTGATTTAAAAGAAATTAAAGACAATCTCAATAAACAAGAGGCACGCTTAGAGGAGAGTAAAGAAGAGCTTAGAAATAAAGAAGCCATAGTGTTTAAACTAAGTTCTGATTTAAACAATGCTTCTAGTGCTTTAAATCTTGCTAATTCTCAAAAAGCAGAATTAGAGGCTAATATTACAAATTACAAGCAGTTAAGCAAAGATTTAAACTCAACTTTAGATAATAAAGATAAGCAAATTTTGATTTTACTAGGTCAACTAGAGAAAAAAGATGAAGAGCTTAAAAATTTACAAGAAGATTTTCAAAAAGCTAAAGAAAAGGTGCAAAATCTTGGTTTGATTCGTGAAAATTTAAGCAAGGAATTACAAAGCAAACTTGATAATAATATCACTATAGATGAAAAGACAGGATCTATTTCTTTGCCTGCTGAAGTACTTTTTGATAAAGATTCTTATGTGTTAAAAAATGAGGCAAAGGCAAGTTTGAGAAAAATCTTAAGCGAATATTTTGATGCTATTCTTGAAGATCCAAAAATTTTTTCCAACATTGAAAATATCATTATTGAAGGACATACTGATAGTGATGGATCTTATATTTATAATTTAGATTTGTCGCAAAAAAGAGCTTATGAGGTGATGAATTTTATCTATACTTTTTATAAGAGTGATAAGCTTCAAAAGCTTTTAATGGCAAGTGGACGTTCTTTTTCAGATCCTGTGTTTGTCAACGGAGTTGAAGATAAGGATAAGAGTCGTCGCATAGAAATAAAATTTAGCATTAAAAATGATAATGCTTTAAAGGATGTAGAAAAATTCTTTGAATTTCATTAAAACAATTAGTCCTATACAAAAAATCAATTTTAACGGATTTGAATTTTATATTAAAAGAGATGATTTATTAGGAGAAATTAATGGAAATAAAGCTAGGAAACTTGCTTTTTATATCCATCAAAGATATCCTAAAAATCAATCTTTTGTAAGTTATGGAGGAAGCCAAAGTAATGCTTTGGCGGCATTAAGTATTTTTGCTAAACAAAGATCATATAAGCTTGTTTTTGCTTGTGAAAAAATTTCTACTTTTCTTAAGAATAATCCTTGTGGAAACTATGCTTTAGCTTTAGAAAATGGTGTTAATTTTGTAGAAAATATCCATTCTTTATCCTCCTTAAAGCAATTTGCCTTGTCTTTGTGTAAAAAAGATGATATTTTTATAGAACAAGGCATGGCTAATTTAGAAGCTCAATATGGCTATATGGAGCTTGCTCAAGAAATTCAAATGCAAAGTCAAAGTTTAAAGCTTGATTTTGATATTTTTTTACCTTCGGGTACAGGCACTTCGGCAGCTTTTTTGGCAAAGTATTCTAAATTTAAAGTATTTACTTGTGCTTGTGTAGGTGATATTAAATATCTTAAAAAACAAATTTTAACATTAGATCCAAGCTATGATTTTTCAAATTTAGAATTTTTAACAAGTGATAAAAAATATCACTTTGCTAAGCCGTATAAAGAATTTTATGAGCTTTATATGGATTTAAAGTTAAAGTGCAATATAGAATTTGACTTGTTGTATGATATTTTAGGATTAAGTATAGCATTAAAACAAGAGTGGAAAAAACCATTGCTTTATATACATCAAGGTGGAATTTTAGGAAATTCCACTATGTTAGAGAGATATAAATTTAAAAAATTAGTTTAAAATTCCATAGATAAAAATGATTAAAATAATCAAAGGTACTATATATTTTACATAATAAAACCAAATTCCAAACCATGAACTTTTAAGTGTATTGTTATTGCTAAGTTCTTTTAGACTTTCTTGTTTGCCTAAAATCCAACCTACATAAATGCAGCAAAAAAATGCAGTTAAAACAAACAAAATATTTCCACTAATGAAATCAAAACTATCAAAAATGTTTTTTCCTTTGATGATAACAATATCACGCCAAGGCCCATAAGTTAGAATACAAGGAAGATTGCCAAGTATGAAGATAAACCCTAGAGTTAGGTTAATAGAAAGATTTTTAGAATATTTAAATTTTTCTTCTAATACGCTAATAATAACTTGATAAATTGGCAAGCTTGTGGTTAAAGCTGCAATCAAGAGTAAGATAAAAAATAAAATACACACAATGGTGCCAAAATGGATATGAGAAAATGCTATAGGTAAAGTTTCAAAAACCAAAGAAGGCCCGCTATCTGGAGCAAGTCCCGCTGAGAAAAGTGCTGGAAAAATCATAAAACCAGCCAAAACAGCTATGATAGTATTTAAAACCCCTGTATAAATAGCGGTTTTTGCCATATTTTCATTTTTATTAAGATGAGATGAAAGTGTTATCATCACCCCAAAACCTAGGGATAAAGCAAAAAAAACTTGCCCTAAAACATCGATTAAAAGTTTTGGTGATAAAATTTTACTAAAATCAGGTTCAAGATAAAATTTAACTCCAGCTATAGCTCCATCAAGGGTTAAATTGCGTCCTACAACAATAATAAGACAGATAAATAATAAGGGCATTAAAAATTTTACAGATTTTTCTATACCATCTATAATGCCTCTTTTTAAAATAATGTAATTAATAATTACAAAAACAGTGGTAAAAATACCGACCCCCAAAGGATTGAAGGCTATCTTGTCGTTAAAAAACTGATGAGTAAATTCTTTGCTTACTACATTGGCAAGGCTAAAATTCCCTAGGGTTAATTCCCAAATATAAACTAAAACCCATCCTCCAAGTACCATGTAGTAAGCCATTATGCCAAAGCTTCCTAAAAGTCCCATGTATCCAATACTTTGCCATTTTTGTTTAAAAGCATCTACGCTATTTGTCATCGCTTTTCTGCCTATGACATTTTCAACTAAAATAACAGGAATGCCTATGATAATCATGGCTATACAAAAAACTAATACATAAGCGCCGCCGCCATTTTCTCCTACAAGATAGGGAAAACGCCAAGTTGCTCCAAATCCTATGGTTGCTCCAGCAACTGTTAGAATATAAGTTAGTGTGCTACTCCATGTTTGTCTTTGCATGATTATCCTTTCAAAAAAGGATTATTTTATCTAAAAATAACTTTAAAAACTTATAAGCTATCCATATAGCTTGTATCGTAAGTATTTTTTAAGCGTTTGTGTATCGTTTCGTGCCAATTTTGAGATATGAGAGAGTTTAATTTTTCTAATTTATCTAATTAAATTTGGATTTTTCTTAAGAATTTGATGTGGGGAGTAAAAAAGTTGATTGAGTTTAAATATACTAAGTGAAGTAGATTTTTTTTCTAAAATTTTAATGTTTTCATACTTTCGTATTTGTTCAACTTGTAAAACTTTATAATACCATCCACTCAAGCCCATTTTAAAAATTTCATGTGTAAAATTTGAATTATTGTGAATTCTAGAAATTTTTACACAAGGTTTTCTAGGTTCGCTTACTTGCAGTTTTGCATTTGAAATTTGATGTATATCATCTATGCAAACATTTTGTTCATAAAGCCCATCGATGCTCAAATTTTCACTCATTGAGCCAAAATTTAGCTTTTTATTAAGAAATCTTTCTCATATAGGATAGTTTTGACAAGAGTTGGCAAAAATACCTTATGGTAGCCTCCGTGATGAATTTTATTAGCTATTTGATCATCTAAAATACCCAGAAAATCAATCTATGTTTTTTCTAGGTAAATATCTTTAATAAATGCGTTTTGGAAATTTTTATGGTTTTTTTAATTTTCCCTATTTGCAAACTTTGAATTTTCATGGTTCTAGTTTTTTTAATAAATCATCAGCACTGATAAAACCCGTGATTTTTAATTTTTCTTTTCCATTTTCAAAGAAAATTAAAACAGGTGGGCCAAAAACATTAAATTCTTTCATGGTTTTAATTTGTTCATTATTATTTTCGCTTACATCAACTTTGATAAGTTTGTAATTTTGCATTTTTTGTATGATTCTTTCATTGCTAAAGGTTAATTCATCTAAAAGTTTGCAATTTTCACACCAAGATGCAGTAAAATCAAGCATTATGGGCTTTGTATTTGTTTGTATTTCTTGCTTTAATTGTTCAAAATTACTGATATAATCATAGCTTAGAGCAGGTTTTGAGGTAGATGTAGTATTGAAATTTAAAGGATTTAAGAAATTTTTAACCCCAAAAATTCCCCCTAGGAAAATGCTTAGAGAATAAGCTAAAATAAGAATTAAAATACTTTTTTTAATTTTAGAAATTATCGTAAAACTTTTTTCAAAAATTCCCATAAAAACACTAAAAAATACACCTAAAATTCCATAGGCAATTAAAATGTAATTTTCTTCAATAATTCTAGAAAGTATCCAAATAGCCATAGCCAACATAACAAAAGCAAAGAAAATTTTTACTTTTTCCATCCAAAAACCAGGCTTAATAAAACCTAATCCTAAGCCTATGAAAAGCAAAGGTATACCCATGCCAAAACTCATGATAAAAAGTGCACTACCACCTAATAAAGCATTGCCTGTATTGGCTATATAAATTAAAGCACCTGCTAAAGGGGCTGCTACGCAAGGACCTACTATTAAAGCAGATAAAAATCCCATAATAGCTATACCTACAACTCCCTTTCCTTTTTCGCTTTTTTTATGTATAAAGGTTTGAAATCTTAATGGTAATTCGAAACGAAAAGCTCCAAACATAGCAAAAGCAAAAGCTATGAAAATTAGAGCAAAAAGAATTAAAATAATAGGTTTTTGTAAAATTCCTTGAATACTTGCTCCTAGAAAACTTGCTATAACTCCAGCAATAGCATAGGCTAAAGACATGAAAAAAACATAGATAAAAGAGAGAAAAAAACTATATTTTTTTGAAAATTTAGCATTACTTTTTGCTACGATAAGAGAAGATAAAATCGGAATCATAGGTAAAATACAAGGCGTTAAGGAGAGTAAAAGTCCATAGCCAAAAAAACTTAGCAAAATCCAAAAAAAGTTATCTGTTGCTAAAAAATTTGCTATAGAGCTTTCTTCAGATTCAATTTTAGTTTTTTTATCTGTTTTTTGAGCTTTATAAGGTTTTGAAATTTCAAAAGTATCTTTTTTAGAAATGAGATCAAAGTACCAAGTTTGAGGATTATAACACAAGCCTTGTTCAGAACAACCTTGAAATTCGAGTTTGATTAAATTTGTAGTATTTTTTGCAAAGCGCTCTAGTAGTAAATTTGGCAAAGCTAAATTTAATTTTTGATAATAAACATTTTCATTGCCTCTTGTAGAGCTTTGAGGTAAATTAATCAAAGAACTTATATCTTTTTCATTTATATATAATTTAAGTTTATTAGAATAAAGATAAATATCTTTTCCAAGTTCAATATCAATTGAGATAGAGTTATTATAAGAGTTTGATTTTACATTAAAAGCTTCATTTAAAGACAATATAGAAGCAAAACATAAACAAAAACTTAATAAAATAATACCAAAAATACGCATAAATTTCCTAAAAACTTATTTTTCCTTTATCTTTAGCTTCAATTATAATTTATTATGGTAAATTTGCTTTAAATACTTTATAAAGGTTTGAAAATGCAAGAAAATAATTCTCTAAAAACACAAGGGGCTGTTAAAAAGAATGAAATTTATATTTCCGTTAAAAGAAAGAAAAGTACAATAGAATATGAAAAAGATTTAAAGAATTTGCAAATTGAACTTTTGAAATTTCAAAATCATGTTAAAGCCAAGGGTTTAAAGGTTCTTATACTTATAGAAGGACGCGATGCAGCTGGAAAAGGTGGGGCGATTAAACGTTTGATTGAGCATTTAAACCCGCGTGGTTGCCGCGTTGTGGCTCTTGAAAAACCTAGCGATGTGGAAAAAACACAGTGGTATTTTCAGCGTTATATAGCACATTTGCCCTCAGCCGGTGAGATTGTGATTTTTGACAGATCTTGGTATAATCGTGCAGGAGTAGAACCGGTGATGGGTTTTTGCACACCGCAACAACATAAAGATTTTTTAAGAGAAGTACCTTTGTTTGAAAATATGATTTCAAATAGTGATATTACTTTTTTTAAATTTTATTTTTCGGTATCAAAAGATGAGCAAAAAAAACGTTTTGAAAAACGCCGAAGTGATCCACTTAAACAATATAAATTATCTCCTGTAGATCAAAAATCGCAAGAATTATGGGATAAATATACTTTAGCTAAATACTCTATGCTTTTAGCATCTAATACCCCAACTTGTCCTTGGACTATTATTTCTTCTGATGATAAGAAAAAAGCAAGATTAAATTTATTGCGTTTTATACTTTCTAAGGTAGAATATCCAAATAAAAAAACTGGAGATTTTTCCAAAATTGATGCAAAATTAGTGCGTAGTGGAGAAGAAGAAATACGAAAAATGGAGGCGAATTTGGAAAAACTTGACAGTAAAAAAGCAGATGAAAAAATAAAAGATTTAGATTAAGGAAAAGAATGCATAAGCTGGTTGAAAATTTAGCACTAAAGTACTATGATAAAGTAGTTGATTTAAGACATCAAATTCATATGCATCCTGAGCTTGAATTTGAAGAAGAAAATACAGCTCATTTAGTGTGTAAAATTTTAGATGAGTTTGGCATTAAATATCAAAAAAATATTGCAAAAACAGGAATTTTAGCTATTATAGAAGGAAAAAAGAAGAGTCAGAAAAAACCAAAATGCGTTCTTTTAAGAGCGGATATGGATGCTTTGCCTGTACAAGAAAAAACTAATCTAAGTTATGCTTCAAAAATTGATGGTAAGATGCACGCATGTGGACATGATGGACATACAGCAGGACTTTTGGGAGCTGCTTTGATATTAAATGAGCTCAAAGATGAATTTTGTGGCACGATTAAATTTATGTTTCAGCCCGCAGAAGAGGGAAGCGGTGGAGCTAAACCTATGATAGAATCAGGTGTATTGGAAAATCCTTATGTTGATGCAGTTTTTGGTTGTCATTTATGGGGGCCTTTGCTTGAAAATACTGCTCAAATTGTAAGTGGTGAAATGATGGCTGGAACGGATATTTTTGATTTGGAATTTATTGGCAGAGGAGGACATGGAGCTCATCCGCACACTTGTATAGATCCTATAATTATGGCAACGCAATTTGTAAATAATATACAAAGTGTTGTTTCTAGGCGTTTAGCCCCTTATGAAGCAGGGGTAATTACTGTAGGTCAAATTTGTGCAGGAACTACTTATAATGTTATTCCTGCAAATGCTTATTTAAAAGGAACTGTACGCTTTTTAAATGATAAAACACAAGATATTTTAAAAAGTTCTCTAGAAGAAGTGGCTGCTGCTACAGCAAAATCTAATAGTGGAGATTATAAGCTTAAATATACTAAAGAATTTCCTCCATTGATTAATGATGAAAAAGCTGCTTTAATAGCAAGAAAAGCTTTTGCAAAGGTCTTAGGAGAAGAAAATATCATTGTTTCTTCTAAACCTGACATGGGGGCTGAAGATTTTGCTTTTTTAACACGAGAAAGAATGGGAGCTTATGTATTTGTTGGAATTTCAAAGGATTTAAATCACCCAGCTTTGCACCATAGTTCTACTTTTTGTTGGGATGATGAAAATTTAAAAGTTTTAATGCAGGGTGATGTGATGATGGCTTTAGAATTTTTAAATTTATAAAATAGAATTAAAAATTCACAAAAAATTCACAAAAAATGAGTAAAATTTAATCTTGATTTTTCTTTAGGATTTGTTATTATGAAAAAGAAGATTGTTTTAATCATTTTAATTGCAATGCTTGGAAGTGTTGGGGCTTATTTTATTTTTTTTAATAATGATGAAAAAATCAGCTATTTAACTCAAAAAATACAAAAAAAAGATATATCTCAAACCATAGAGGCAGTAGGAAAGGTATATGCCAAAGATCAAGTCGATGTGGGTGCTCAAGTTAGCGGACAAATTATAAAACTTTATGTGGATGTGGGAACTCATGTAAAGCAAGGTGATTTGATCGCTCAAATTGACAAAGATAAACAACAAAACGATTTAGATATTACAAAAGCTCAGCTTGAAAGCGCTAAGGCTAATTTAGAGAGTAAAAAAGTTGCTCTTGAGATTGCGAGTAAGCAGTATCAAAGAGAGCAAAAACTTTATGCAGCTAAAGCAAGTTCTCTTGAAAATTTAGAAACTCAAAAAAATAATTATTATACTTTAAAAGCTAATGTTGTAGAGCTTAATGCTCAAGTAGTTCAGCTTGAAATCACTCTTAAAAATGCGCAAAAAGATTTAGGTTATACAACCATTACTGCTCCTATGGATGGTGTTGTGATTAATGTAGCTGTAGATGAAGGACAAACAGTTAATGCTAATCAAAACACCCCTACTATAGTCCGTATAGCTAATTTAGACGAAATGGAAGTAAGAATGGAAATAGCAGAGGCTGATGTGAGTAAGATAAAAGTAGGAACAGAGCTTGATTTTTCTTTGCTTAATGATCCTCAAAAAACTTATCATGCTAAGATTGCAAGTATAGATCCAGCTGATACTGAAGTAAGTGATTCTAGTGCAAGCTCAAACTCATCAAGTTCGAGTTCTTCAAGCTCAAGCTCATCAAATGCTATTTATTATTACGCAAAATTTTATGTAGCCAATAAAGATGATTTTTTGCGTATTGGTATGAGTATACAAAATGAAATTGTTGTAGCAAGTGCAAAGGCTGTTTTAGCAGTGCCAACTTATGCAATTAAAAGCGATTCAAAAGGCTATTATGTTGAAATTTTGGAAAATCAAAAAGCTGTTAAAAAATATGTCAAACTTGGCATTAAAGATTCTATCAATACTCAAATTTTAGAAGGTGTAAATGAAAATGAAGAATTGATAGTAAGCTCAAGTGCTGATGGCTTAGCTCCTAAAATGAAGTTGAGATTTTAATGATTTTTCTTAAAAATATTTGCAAAAATATAGGCGAAAATACCATTTTAAAAAATGTAAGTTTAAGTATAGAAAAAGGTGAATTTGTTGCTATTATAGGACAAAGTGGAAGTGGTAAAACTTCACTTTTAAATATCATAGGAACATTAGATACGCCAAGTAGTGGAACTTATATTTTTGATGAATATGAAGTCACTAAACTTAATAACGATGAAAAAGCAAGATTAAGGCGTGAAAAAATAGGTTTTATATTTCAAAGATATAATCTTTTAAGCTTGCTGAGTGCTAAAGAAAATGTCTCTTTACCTGCAGTTTATGCGGGAAAAAATTTACAAGAAAGAAGTCAAAACGCTAAAAAACTTTTAAATGATTTAGAATTAGCCCATAAATTAGATTCTAAGCCGAATGAATTAAGCGGAGGGCAGCAACAACGCGTTTCTATAGCGAGAGCTTTAATGAATGGTGGAGAGCTTATTTTGGCTGATGAGCCAACGGGAGCTTTGGATAGTAAAAGTGGTATTATGGTGCTTGAAATTTTACAAAAACTTAACGAGCAAGGTCATACTATAGTCTTAGTAACTCATGATCCAAAAATTGCAGCACAAGCTAAAAGGGTTATAGAGATTAAAGATGGGGAAATTTTAAGCGATACTAAAAAGGAAAAAGCTCAAGAAAAGCTCACTTTAAAAACAATGCCTAAAGAGAAAAAAACATTTACTTTGCTTAAAAATCAAGCCTTTGAGTGTTTTAAGATAGCTTATTCTTCCATACTTGCACACAAACTTCGTTCTGTTTTAACTATGCTTGGAATCATCATAGGTATTGCTTCTGTAGTTTGTGTTGTAGCTTTAGGATTGGGCTCTCAAGCTAAAGTGCTTGAGTCTATTGCAAGACTTGGAACAAATACTATTGAAATTCGCCCTGGAAAAGGATTTGGGGATTTGCGTTCGGGTAAAACAAGGCTTAATTTTAGTGATTTAGAAACGTTAAGATCTTTAGAATATTTAGAAGCAGTTGATGCTCATTCAAATACTTCAGGAGTAGCAACTTATACCAATATTTCTTTAAGCGCAAGAGCTGAAGGAGTTGGGACAAACAATTTTGCTATAGAAGGTTTAAGGATAGATGCGGGAAGAATTTTAAATAATGATGATGTAAAAAATAGTACCAATGTTGCTGTGCTAGATTTTAATGCTAAAAAAAATCTTTTTCCTGATGAAAAAAGTGAAAATATTTTAGGTCGTGTGGTGCTTTTTAATTCTCAACCTTTTAAGATAATAGGAGTTTTACAAAAAGATACAGACAAGCCTATAGAAGATAATGTAGTGCGTCTTTATATACCCTATACAACACTGATGAATAAGCTTACAGGAGATAGAAATTTGCGTGAAATCATAGTTAAGGTTAAAGATGATGTGAGTTCAACTTTGGCTGAAAATGCTATTATAAGAATTTTAGAAATTAAACGTGGACAAAAGGATTTTTTTACTTTTAATTCTGACACTTTTAAACAAGCTATTACAGCAAATAAACGTACTACAACCATACTTACCGCTTGTGTGGCTGTGATTGCTTTGATTGTTGGGGGTATAGGAGTGATGAATATCATGCTTGTTTCTGTAAGCGAAAGAACAAGAGAAATAGGCATACGTATGGCTATAGGAGCTAGAAGAGAAGATATTATGATGCAGTTTTTAATCGAAGCGGTTATGATTTGTACCATAGGGGCGATTTTGGGTGTGATTTTATCGATTTTTATTATTTTTGCTTTTAATACCTTAAGTACGGATTTTCCTATGATTTTAAATGCCTATTCTGTGCTTTTGGGGCTTTTAAGTTCTATGTTTATCGGTGTGGTTTTTGGTTTTTTCCCTGCAAGAAATGCAGCAAATTTAAATCCTATTAGTGCATTATCAAAGGAATGATATGAAAATAATACTTAGCATTTTTTTAGCATTTTTCTTGAGTGCTTGTGGTGCAAAACTTAGCTTGCCTAAAGAAGTTGATTTAACTCAAGAACAAATGAAAGATTTAAATCTCACTTATGATTGGTATAGATCTTATGATAATGCAAAATTAAATGAATTTCTAAATTTTGTTTTATTAAATAATAGTGATATTAATATTGCTAGAAAAACTTTGCTTTCAGCTTTGGCTAGAGCCGATTTGATTGATTATGATTTATATCCGACTTTAAGTGGAAATTTGGGTTTTGACGCGGATAAAGATTTAAATTCAGGCAAACAAAGTAAAAATTTCAATAATTCTTTAAATTTAAGCTATGAGCTTGATATTTATGGCAAATTAAGAGATAGCGCAAGTGCGAGTGAATTTAGTGCGAAAGCAAGTGCTTATGATCTTGAAAATTTAAAAATAAGCATGATCAATACAGCTTTAAATAATGTGTTTGAGCTGGCTTATTTTAACGATGTAGATAAATTGCTTCGAGTCTATCTTTCAAATTTAGAACAAATGAAAGAGCTTTATAGCTATAAATACAAGCTTGGAAAAATAGAAGAATTAGATCTTTTAAACATAGAACAAAGCTTATTAAGAGCTAAACAAAATTTATTAAGCAATGATAAAAATCGTAATTTACTCATAAAAAATTTACAAGATTTATTGGCAAAGCAAGAAGGTTTTGCCTATATAGAGTATTTTAAAACTTTATCTTTAAATGATTTTAAAACCTTAAGTCCTGATTTTAACATACCTTTAAAAGCCTTAGCATACCGTGCAGATGTGAGATCTAAACTTAATAGCTTAAAATCAGCTTTTAAGGATTATTCTTCCATGCAAAAATCTATTTTGCCTAGCATTTCTTTAGGTGGAGCATTAAGCGGAAGTGATAAAAAAATCGATGATAGTTTTAAATTTGAAATTTTAAGTGGCAGTGTTAAGATTTCTTTACCTTTCTTAGATTATGGTAGAGTAAAGCAAAATATCAAAATTTCACAATTTACTTATGAGCAACTTTTAATTTCTTATGAACAGGCTTTGCAAAGTGCGATGAATGAATTTGCATTGAATTATAAAGACTATCAAAGCGACACCTTGCTTTTGCAAAATTTGCAAAATATTAACATTAAACAAGAACTTATCGCTAAGGCGTATTATGAAAAATATATTTTAGGAAAAAGTGAATTAAAAGATTATTTGGATGCAAATAATACTTTAAATTCTACTCAGCAAGAATTTTTAAGAGCTAGATTTAATCTTTTAAAAACCATTAATTCTTACTATCAAATCACAGCTTTAAGTTTTAATGATGAAAACTTAGAATTTCCTAAGTATTAAATTTAATAATCGATGATATTTTTTAAATCCTCGAGTAACTTTTTAGCCATCAGCTCATAGCCTTTTATAGTAAGATGTACATCATTGAGCGAAAGCTTTTGTTCTATCCATTTGTTTTTTCCCCCACTATCTTGCATAAACTGATGCATATCAAAGATAAGAGTTTTTTCTTCTTTAGCAACTTCATATAATGCTTTGCGTATGGTAAAAAAATCAGGAGCAAGCTTGTAGTTTTTACCTTGTTTTTGAACTACGGTTGGTGGAGAGATTAGCATGATAACAGCGTTTTTATTGTAAGTTTTTAAAATGCTAATCCATTTTTTTAAATTATTTTTGAATTTTTGTTTTTCAAACCCTTTAAAGAGTGCATCATTAGAACCATAGGCAAGAATAATTAAATCATTGTGTAAAAGTTCTAGTTCTTTTTTTACAACTGCTTGATTCCAAGAGAGCCATAAATCACTTTTGGCACCATTGATTGCAATGGTATCTAAGAAAACATTATTATTTTTATTTGTGATGAAATATCCTCCTAGCTCAGCATCCTTTTGTAAGGCTGAAATTTGCAAAGGAAGATCAAGTTCTAGTTCTTTATAAGACCATTTGTTAATTTGTGTAGTTCTTAACTCATAGCTTTGATTTTTTGCATCTTTGATGCTAAAAGCATTGGTGCTTTGCTTGGCTTTAAATAAAAATCCTATTTTGAAATTTTTTTTATCTAAGGTTGTATCAAGGTTGATTTTTGCACCTTTGGTTTTTGCTTTGGCTATTATTCCACCTAGTGGAAAATTATGTCCAGCATTAGCAGGATTTCTTGAGTTTAAAATTTCAAAGTTTTTATAAGAATAAAAAAGATTAAGATTTTGTTGATATTTAGGCTGTAGAGGATAGGCAAAACCTATAGAGTTAGAGCGGATTAAATATCCTCTTATGACACGCGGAAAGAAATCAGCTGCCATATGAGAATCCCCATAAATTCTAATTCCTATGTTTTGATTTTTTTCTAATTTTTTTTCTAGATTTTTAAGATCTTTTTTTGATACATAATTTGTTAAAGCAGGGTGATTTTTGTTTTGATTGAGTATGGAATCTATTGTGTCATTTGTATTTAAATTTTGTGCATAAGAGCTAGTAAAAATAATAAAAAACAATAAGATAATTTTAAATTTATTTACTAGCATTTTCTTCCTTAAGTTTTATGTGTTCTAATAAAAGTTTAGACATTTCTCTTGCACCACTTGGGGTAAAGTGAATCCCATCATCTGTTCTTACTTTTATACTTCTATTGTTTTCATCTTTTATATAAGCTGAGTATTCATCATTGACACTAAAAAATAGTTTAGTGTTGATAAAAATTTCTTTATTTTTAAGAATTTCATTGCTGTAAATTTTATTGAGCACTTGTATTTTTTTGTTCAAATCTTCTTTTTTTACAGGAGGGATTTCAAACCAAAAAACTTTGGCTTTATGTTTTTTAGCGATTTTAATGATTTCATCTACACGATTTGTATAAATATCTATCCAAGAAGGAGAGCCAAAACGATGGTAATTTCCTCCTTTTTTAATATCCCAAGGATCATTAGCACCAAGAAGAACAACAAGATATTTAATATTTGAGTTTTTAATAAAAGCTTCATTGGTGGCTTTTGACCAGTTAAAATAGGATTTATAAGAAAGGCCTGTATTTTGTTTACTAAGATCGGTTACCTTAAGACTTAAATTTCTTAAATCTCTATTTAAAGCTATTGCAACACCTTGCATTAAAGAATCTCCGATAAATAAAAACTCATCTCCATTTTGTAGCTCTAATTTGGTATTGTCGATAAAACTAATATTTGCATCTTGGATTAAGGTTAGATTTGTTTCTTTATGAGAAGTGTTTTCATCATTTTCTAAAGTGTTTAAAACTTTATCTATTTTACTTAAGTTTTCATCTGTTGATTTACTTTCTTGATTTGTATCTTCTTCATTGGTTTGAGGCAAGGGTTCGTTGCTTAAAATTGCACGAATTTGTTCCAATTTAATTTTGAAGCCATTGGCTTCTTTTAAAAGATCATTATGAGGATAGAATGCAAAATGATATTTTTGTTCTATATAAGAGCTAATGCTCTGATTCATAACTACAACAACCAAGCCAAGCACTATAATCAAAATGAAGAAAAATCTAACTGCACTCATCTAAAAACTCGAATAAATAAAATCAGGAATTCCATCTGGCATAAAAGCAAAAACCAAAAGTAAAATAAAAGCTATAATAAAAGGTTTTAGTAAAAATGGAGTAAGGTTTAAAATCTTAATGCAATATTCTTTAAAATTAATAAATAAAGGATAGATCATAAAAAGAACCCCAAAAGCAACCAACATATAAATATCATTATAAGATGGAATTTGGAAGAAATTATAATAACAAGCTTTAAAATATTCTATTGCATCTTCTAGATTTTTGCTATAGTAAAAGAAAATCCAAGTAAAACATACAAATTGAAAGGTTAAAAATCTTCCTAAAGCTGGAATTTTTTGTAAACTAAATTTGCTTAAAGCTAGCAAATGTATAAAAACTATGCCAATACCATGCAATAAACCCCAAACAATAAAAGCAAGTGTATTACCATGCCACATACCTGAAAGTATAAAAGCGATGAGTATGTTAACTATAGTGCGTGGCATTCCTTTTCTATTGCCCCCTAAAGGTATATAGATATAATCTCTTATAAAGGTTGAAAGACTGATATGCCATCTAGTCCAAAAATCTTTTAGGTTTTTTGCAAGATAAGGCATGTTAAAGTTAGGTGGAAGGGTAAAACCTAACATTAAAGCAAAAGCACAAACTAAATTAACATATCCGCTAAAATCGCAGTATATTTGAATCGCATAGGCGTAAATTGCGCTTAAAAGTTGTATGAAATTATAAGATTGTGGAAAGTCTAAAATACTTTTAGCATAAATTCCAAGGTAATTGGCTATTAAAACTTTTTTAACTATACCAAAAACAAGCAAGATGATGATTAAATTTGCATGTTTAAATTCGCGTTTTTGATAGGCTTGTTCAAAGAAAAAAGAACTTCGCATAATAGGCCCTGAAAGTAGTGTTGGAAAAAATGATAAGAAGGTTGCTAAATTTAAAAAGCTTTCTAAACGGCGTTTTTGGTAAACTTCTACAAGATAAGTGATAGAAGTAAAGGTATAAAAACTAATTCCTATTGGAAATACTAAATCAATATTTAAAAATTCTAAACCGAAAAAATCTAATATCTCATCAATACTTCCTTTGATGCTAGGAAAGTATTTAAAAAAACATAAATTTAAAACAATAAAAGCCATACAAGTAGCGAAAATATAACGCTTGCGACGCACAAAAATAAGCAAGGCAAAATAGTGTATAAAAAAGGTGTATATAAATAAAACCAAGGCGAAATAAGGATTGATTAAAATATAAATAATATAAGAGAAAATTAAAATTAAAATATTTTGTATTTTGTAATCATTTTTAAAAGTCCAATAAATAGCAAAAAAAGCTATCATTAAGATACTAAATTCTAAAGAAAAATAAGTCATACCTTATAATCCAAAGCGAGATTTGCCCATAGTAGGGCAAAGATTATTTTTTTCTGCTTAATGCAATATTTTTGATGTATTGATCAGCTAAATAAAGTCCATTTCCGTGTTCTCCGATTAATTTAATCTTGTCAACTATACCACGGAAAAGTGCTTCTTCTTCGTGTTGTTCGCTTACATACCATTGTAAGAAATTAAAAGTAGAATAGTCTTTATGTGTTAGCATGTGTTCAACTAAAGTATTGATTGATTTTGTGATAAATTGCTCATGTTCATAGGTTTTTTCAAAAACATCAAGCAAGGATTTGAAATTTTGTTCAGGCTGTTTTACTTCTTGAAGTTCTACATGAGAATCTGTCTCATTAAGATAAGTGATAAGCTTTTTAGCATGATCGCTTTCTTCGCTTGCATGTGCAAACAAGAAGGCTCCAGCTCCATCAAGACTGTTTTCATAGCACCAAGAGCTCATGCTAAGATATAAGTTTGCCGCATACATTTCTTTGTTTATTTGTTCATTGAGTAATTTTACAACTTCTTTAGAAAGCATTCCTATCTCCTTATTAAAATTTAAATAATGTTTCATAATGATATATTATTTTTTTAAAAACAAGCTAAATTTTTGATAGTTAAAAATTATATTTGAGAAAAATATAAAATAAAAAATGTTTCCAAAATGTTTCCAAGTTTTTTTAAACTTCCATTACTTTTTTAAAGTTAAGGAGAAAAAATGAAAAAAATTCTATCTTTAAGTGTGGCAAGTCTTGTACTTTGTGGTGCTTTAAATGCAGCAGATTTAAAAATCGCAGGTTCATCGACTGTGTATCCTTTTACTTCTTTTGTAGCTGAAGAATATGCTTCGATTAAAAATACAAAAACTCCTATAGTAGAGAGCTTGGGAACAGGGGGTGGATTTAAGGTATTTTGTGAAGGAACTACTGATATTTCTAATGCTTCAAGACCTATGAAATTAAGCGAATTTGAAACTTGCAAAAAAGCAGGAGTAACTGACATAGTAGGGATTATGATAGGTTATGATGGTATAGTTTTAGCTCAAAATAAAACCAATGCTCCATTAAATATCACAAAAAAAGAACTTTTCTTAGCATTGGCAAAAGAAATTCCACAAAATGGAAAACTTATACCAAATCCTTATACAAACTGGAATCAAATCAATAAAAATTTACCAAATCGTAAAATTAGTGTTTATGGTCCACCATCAAGTTCGGGAACAAGAGATACTATAGAAGAGCTTGTTATGAGTGATGTGTCTAAAAAAATTCCTGAGTATAAAGGCGAGTATAAAACTTTGCGTCAAGATGGTGCTTATATCCCAAGCGGTGAAAATGATAATCTAATCGTTTCAAAACTTACTATTGATAAAGATGCTTTTGGAATTTTTGGTTATAGCTTTTTAGTGAGTAACTCAGATAAAATCAATGTCGCTACTATTGATGGTGTTGCACCAAGTGAAGAAAATATTGCGGATGAAAAATACGAACTTGCAAGAAGTTTGTTTATTTATATCAATGCTAAGAAAAATCCAAAAGAAGCCTTTGAATTTGCAAAAATTTACATGAGTGATGATTTGGCAAAAAGTGGCGGAGAACTTGAAAAAATAGGACTTGTTCCTTTAAGCGATGATAAATTAAAAGCTTCTCAAAAACATATAGAAGATAGAAAAATTTTAAATGATGAGCTTGTAAAAGCTGGAAAAGTTTTTTAAGGAAAAACTTTGCTAAAAGAAAAAATAATCAAATTTGCACTTTTTTTATGTGCTTTTGTAAGCGTGATAGTAAGCTTTGCTATCATGCTTACAATTTTAATTGAAGCTTTAAAATTCTTTCAAAAAGAAAGTGTTGTTACCTTTTTATTCTCAAGTCAGTGGGCAGCTGATGCAGCTTTTATGAATGCAGATGGCACGAGCAAACAAGGTGTTTTTGGGGCACTATCGCTTTTTTGGGGAACTTTTTATATTTCATTGATTGCTATGCTAACGGCTTTACCTTTAGGGGTTATGTGTGCTATATATTTAGGTGTTTTTGCTGGCAAAAAATCTAAAAATTACTTAAAACCTATTTTAGAAATCATTGCAGGGATTCCTACTGTTGTTTTTGGATTTTTTGCGGCTATAGTTGTAGCGCCTTTTATAGTGTGGTTTTTTTCTTTATTTGGCATACAAGCAAGTTTTCAAAGTGCTTTAGGCGCAGGTTTTATCATGGGGATCATGATAGTGCCTATAGTAGCTTCTTTATCTCAAGATTGCATTGAAGCAGTAAGCGAGAAAAGGATTAATGGTGCTTATGCTTTAGGCATGACAAAAAAAGAAGTGGTTTTTGCTGTGATTTTACCTGAGGCTATTCCTGGTATAGTTGCAGCTTGTCTTTTAGGACTTTCAAGAGCCTTAGGTGAAACCATGATAGTGGTAATGGCAGCTTCTTTGCGTCCAAATTTAACGATGAATTTTTTAGAAGATATGACAACAGTAACGGTAAAAATTGTAGAAGCTTTAAGTGGAGATCAAGCTTTTGATAGTTCTTTAGCTTTGAGTGCTTTTTCTTTAGGTTTGGTGCTTTTTATCATCACTTTAATCATCAATATGTTTAGCGTTTATCTCATCAATCGCTTTCACAAAAGGAAAAATTTATGAAAAAACTTTTTAAAAAAAGACAAAAAGCTTCAAAGTCTTTTAAAAGACTTTGCAAAATGGGGCTTTATATTAATTTAATTTTTCTTTGTATCTTTTTAGGAAGTGTGGGTTATCTTGGAATTGGAGCTTTTAAGCAAACTTATATTTTTGTAGAGGCTAATAGAAATTCTCCTGTTTATGATCTTTTATCTCGTGCTGAGCAAAGAAAAATAAGAACAGGGCAAATCACTGAAAAAACTTGGCTTTTGGCAAATTCAGAAGTGGATCAATATATGAAGCAAAAATATAATCGCCTTAGTGAAAAACAAAGAACTTTAGTCGATGATCTTGTGCAAAAAGGCGAGATAGAGCTTAAATTTAATAGCAATTTCTTTTTAAATGGGGACTCAAAATCTCCTGAAAATTCAGGAATTTTATCTTCAGTTGTAGGGACTTTGCTTGTTATGCTTGTTTGTATGGTTGTGAGTGTTCCTATAGGCGTTGCAGCAGCAATTTATTTAGAAGAATTTGCACCGCAAAATTTATTTACACATTTTATAGAAGTGTGTATTAACAACCTTGCAAGTATTCCAAGTATCTTGTTTGGACTTTTAGGACTTGGAGTGTTTATCAATCTTTTTGGAATGCCTCGATCAAGTGCTTTAGTGGGTGGGCTTACTTTGGCGATCATGAGTTTACCTATTATCATTGTTTCAACCAAAGCGGCTTTAAAAAGTGTGGACATTAACATGAAAAATGCCGCTTATGCCTTAGGTATGACAAAGGTTCAAATGGTAAAAGGCATTATGTTACCTTTAGCTATGCCTATGATTTTAACAGGTTCTATTTTGACTTTAGCTGGGGCTATAGGAGAGACTGCACCTTTGATGATTATCGGTATGATAGCATTTATTCCTGATGTAGCTAGTTCTATTTTTGATCCAACTAGCGTTTTGCCTGCTCAAATTTACTCATGGTCAGCTATGCCAGAGCGTGCATTTTTAGAAAGAACTGCAGCAGGTATTATCGTGCTTTTAGGACTTTTAGTCGTGTTAAATCTTAGTGCGATATTATTAAGAAAATATTTTCAAGGAAAATTAAAGTGATAGCAAAAACAACAAATTTAAATTTATTTTATGGAAAAAAACAAGCTTTATTTGATATCAATATGCAAATAGAACAAAACAAAATTACCGCACTCATCGGTGCTTCTGGATGTGGTAAATCCACTTTTTTGCGTTGTTTTAACAGAATGAATGATAAAATTGCAAAAATCGGTGGTTTAGTAGAAATTGAAGGAAAGGATGTTAAAAATCAAGATGTAGTAGTCTTGCGTAAAAATGTAGGCATGGTTTTTCAACAACCTAATGTTTTTGTAAAAAGCATTTATGAAAATATCTCTTATGCACCAAAACTTCACGGCATGATTAAAAACAAAGATGAAGAAGAAGCTTTGGTGGTGGATTGTTTGCAAAAAGTAGGGCTTTTTGAAGAGGTTAAAGATAAATTAAAGCAAAATGCTCTAGCTCTTTCAGGCGGACAACAACAACGCCTTTGTATCGCAAGAGCTTTAGCAATAAAACCTAAGCTCTTGCTTTTAGATGAGCCAACTTCCGCACTTGATCCTATTAGCTCAGGTGTTATAGAAGAGCTCTTAAAAGAGCTAAGTCATAATCTTTCTATGATCATGGTTACGCATAATATGCAACAAGGTAAACGCGTGGCTGATTATACTGCATTTTTTCACCTAGGTGAGCTTATAGAATTTGGTGAAAGTAAAGAATTTTTTGAAAATCCAAAACAAGAAAAAACCAAAGCTTACTTAAGCGGTGCTTTTGGGTGAGATTTATACAAAAACAAGTATCTTTGTATTAAAATTATATCCTTAAAAAAGAATTTCATAAGGATATAGTTTTGTTTGAAACACTTTTAAAACTTAGCGAAGAGCCTTTAAAAAGCAAGATTAAGGATTTGTATTTTTCTAAGTTTAATTATGTAGGTACTAAGATTGATTTTTGTATCACTCAAAATTTAGGACTTTTAGGCGAAGTTAATTTACTTTGGGCTGAAGCCAAACAAGGAAAAAGCGAGCTTAAAAAGTCTTTTGTTCAGCTTGTGCTTACCATAGGAAAGTATAAATTTTATACAGAGCAAACTCCAAATTTACTTTGTGCTTTTGACGCTGAAAAGATAGCCTTTTTACCTTTTTCTTCTTTGCAAGAAATTTTTTATCAAAGTGATATAGACTTTAGTGTAACACCTAGCAATCATAAAAGTGAGCAGTTTTTAAAACTTCTAAAAGAACTAGATAGCATTTTAAATACAGCACAAATTTTTTATTATGAAAAAAATGATGAAGAATTAAAAAATTTCATAAAAGAAAATCTTACGAGTGAAAATATAAGCAAATTTAAAATCGATAAAAACAATTTTGTAAGTATTTATCACAAATGGAACAAAATGGTTAAAGATACCATCAGTATTGATTGGAATTTGGCTAAAGAAAGTGGGATCATAGATGCTGATTTTTATTTGGCTGATTTGCTTTCAAATGAAAATGAAACCATCAGTCAAAATTTATTTGCTATTCTTAAAAAAGATTATTATGAGTTTAATAAAACAAAAAGTGATTTAGGCTCTATCATTAACGAACGCACTTCTTTTAAAGATAATCAAAAAGCTCATCATGAATTTTGGGCGATTTACGAGCGTCCTCCAAGAAAAGAATTTTGGGATTATATTATAAAACGCAGAGATTTATTAGTAGATCAAGATATAAGAGAGCGAAAAGGAGCGTTTTTTACTCCTAGAATTTGGGTGGATAAGGCTTGTGAGTATCTTTCTAAAACTTTTGGTGAAAATTATGAAGAGGAGTATTATATATGGGATTTAGCGGGTGGAACAGGAAATTTACTGGCCAATTTTACCAATGCAAAAAATATCTTTTGTTCTACTCTTGATAAAGCCGATATAGATGTGATACATGAGCGTATAAAAAATGGTGCGAATTTGTTTGAAAATCATATTTTTGAGTTTGACTTTTTAAATGATGAATTTTTTGATGAGGTAGATGATAAGGGTAAAATCATCCAAAAATCAAAATTACCTTTAAATTTACAAGAGATTTTAAAAGATGAAAACAAACGCAAAAAACTAATAATCTTTATCAATCCACCTTATGCGGAAGCTAGCAATTCAAAAACTGCTAGTGGTACTGGAAATCATAAAAGTAAAGTAGCAAGAGAAAATAAAATTTGTGAAAAATACAAAGATATTTTAGGTAAGGCAAACAATGAGCTTTTTGCACAGTTTTTTATCAGAATTTATTGTGAGATAGAAGATTGTTTAATGGCTAGTTTTTCGACTTTAAAATATGTAAATTCTACCAATTTTATAAAATTTAGAGAGAGTTTTAAGGCTAAGTTTTTAAAAGGTTTTATGGTGCCTGCTGATACCTTCGATAATGTAAAAGGAAATTTTCCTATAGGATTTTTGATATGGGATATGAGTAAAAAAGAAGAAATTAAAAAAATAAAACTTGATGTATTTAATGAAAATGGAAATTTCTTAGGAGTGAAGTATTTTTATAATGATAAAAAAGAAAGTATCAATAAATGGCTTAGAACATTTAATAAAAAAGATGGCAATAATATAGGTGTATTAATGGCTGATGCACCTGATTTTCAACAAAATAATCATATTGCAATTTTAAATAAAAAAAGAAATGTGCATTTAATTTTTCAAGATATCAATGAAAATATCATTAATATAGCTATATATTTCTCAGTGCGTCATATAATAGAGCATACTTATATAAATCATAATGATCAATTTTTGTATCCTAATGATTTATATAAAAATGATAATGAGTTTAAAAGTGATTGTTTATCTTTTATGCTTTTTCATGGTAAAAATCGCATAAGTGCAAAAGAGGGGATAAATCATTTTATACCTTTTAGCGAAAAAGAACTAGGTATCACAAAAGAAGCTTTTAAGAGTGATTTTATGTATAAATTTATAAAGGGCAATATAAAAGATGAAAACTCGCTTTTTGATGATGAGTTAGCCAAGATAGAATTTAGCCCCCAAGCAAATAAACTTTTAAAAGCTGGAAAAGAACTTTTTAAGTATTATCATACTCATAGTGAAGATAAAAACTATCTAGCCAATGCTTCGCTTTATGATATCAAAGAATTTTTTCAAGGCAGGGATGAAAAAGGCAGGATGAAGCTTCCTAGCCAAGCAAAAGACGAGCATTATAAAGCTTTACTGAGTGATTTAAAATGCAAATTTAAAAATTTTAGCTAAAAAGTTAGAGCCAAAAATTTATGAATACGGCTTTTTAAAAGAATGATCATGGCAAAAAAACAACTCTCTTTAACAAGGCTTAGTTTTCCTATATTTTGGGACTTGCTTTCTAAGTATTTAACTGTGATTATCAATACCGCTATGGTGTCGCATTATTCTAATTTTCTTGTCGGTGCTATGGGGGCTGGAAATCAAATTTTAGATCTTTTTATCACTATTTTTTCATTTTTAAGTGTGGGTTGTAGCGTGGTGATAGCTCAAGCTATTGGTGCAAAAGATTATGTTTTAGCAAGAAAAGTGATTCATCAAAGTTTATTTTTAAATGCACTTTTAGGCTTTGTATGTGGTGCGCTTATTTTATGGCATGGGGAGTATTTGCTTTATCTTTTAAAAATCCCACAAGAATTGCTTAAAGACAGCAAAATTTACTTGCATATGCTTGCAATTTGTTTGTTTTTTGATGCCATAGGTATTGTTTTAGCGGCTATTGTAAGGGTTTATAATATGGCTTATTGGGTTATGCTTATAGGCTTTTTGATGGATATAGTGGTGATTTGTGGAAATTATTATGTTTTGCATTATACAAAATCAGAACTTTTTGGAGTAGGGCTTAGTAATATTTTTGCCCGTATTGTTGCTATAGTGGCTTTACTTATGATACTTTTTTATAAACTTAAAATTCATCTTAAAATCAAAGAAATGATAAAACTTGAAAAAGAGGTATTAAAAAAGGTTTTAAATATAGGTGGGTTTTCAGCAGGAGAAAATCTTTTGTGGATAGTTCAATACACTATAGCTTTTGCTTTTGTAGCAAGCTTAGGTGAAGCAAGTTTGAGTGTGCAAACGATTTATTTTCAAATTTCAATGCTTATCATGCTTATAGGACAAGCTACGAGCATAGCTAATGAAATCATAGTAGGTAAATTAGTCGGTGCTAGATATGAAAATATCGCTTATAAACATGCTTGGCGTGCTTTGTATTTTAGCGTGATAGCGAGTGCTTTAGTGGCACTTTTAAATTATCTTTGTCAAGATTTTACTATGCAAATTTTAGGGCTTAAAGAAGAGTTAAAAAATTTAATGATACCTTTATTTGCTCTTTCAATCTTTCTTGAAATTTCACGCACCTTTAATATAGTTATGGTTAATTCCTTGCGTGCAAGTGGTGATGCCAAGTTTCCATTTTTTAGCGGACTTATTTTTATGATGGGAGTATCTTTGCCTGTGGGTTATGTGCTTTGTTTTCATTTTAATCTTGGAATTTTAGGGGTTTGGATAGGATTTTGTGCGGATGAGTTTTTGCGTGGAATGGTAAATTCATACAGATGGAAAAGTAAAAAATGGCAAGGCAAAGCTCTAGTTTAAAATCATTTATTTATAAAGATGAGTGCTATTTTTATTCTAAAAAACGCATAAAAACTTTAAGATTAAGGCTCAATGAAAGGGGTGAATTTGTTCTTAGTATTCCTTATTTTTACACCTTTAAAAGTGTTTATGAGTTTTTAGATAAATCAAGTTCTTGGATGAATGAGGCAAAAAAAAGATTTGAAAAAAAAGTTTTAAAAGATGATGAATTAATCTTTTTAGCTAAAAAATATAAAATTATTTTTGATGAAAATGTCAAAAAAACTTATTTTGATAAAGATAAAATTCTTTGTCAAAATAAAGCAAAATTAGATTTATTTTTAAGAGAAAATGCTAAAAAGATTTTTACTTTTTATCTTAAAAAATGGAGTCAAAAAACAGGTTTATTTTATACGCATTTAAGCATTAAAAATATGAAAACGCGTTGGGGTTCATGTAATCATAATAAAGCTTATATTAATTTAAATTTAAAACTCATTCAAAAGAGTTTAAAGGCTATTGAATATGTGATTTTGCATGAAATCAGCCACTTGAAATTCCCTAATCACAGCAAAGAATTTTACGCTTTTATGGAGCATTTTATGAGCGATTTTAGACAAAGAGAGAAAGAATTTTTAAGTTAAAAATGTTATATTTATAGTTTATTTTTCAAAAAAGGCATAATATGACTTTGGATTTTGATTTTATTTATAATGCGGATAATGATATTTTTGAATATTTATTGCGTTTTTATGCGAAAAATTATAACTACACCCTTAGTAAAGAAGAAAATATTTATCATTTTTCTATTAATGCAGATGAAGAAAATTTAAAGACTTTTTGTGATTCTTTAAACTTTATGAGTCATAGTGTTTTTTTGAAAAAATTTGATGTAAAAGCGGGACAGGATTTTAACCCTTGTATGCCAGAAGATAAAGAATTTTCAAAATTTTCTTATATTACTCATTTAAATTCTAATGCCTATCAAGAAAAAAAACTTTTAAACAAAAACGAATGGGGCGTGTTTTGTGAGTGTGAATTTTCAAGCAATTTATCAGAATTTGAAAAAATCAATGAAGAAAATTTCAATACTTTTTTAAATCTTGCCTTTGATTTGTTAAGTCAAGAAAAAAAGATTTATTTAAAAGATAAAAATGGCGTTTATGAATTTTCTTTGTTTAAGAACGAATTTATAGGAGATTTTTTACTTCCTTGTGATATTAAGGCTATAAATTCAGTTTTTGTTTGTTCAAATGAAAATTTAAAACTTCTTGCAAGTTTAGAAAAACCTTTGATGAAGCTAAGACTTAATGCCATGTTTAGAAAAAATCACAATCTTGATTTTAATGATTTTAAAATCAGACTTGCTAGAGATTTGTTTTGCTTTGCTTTAGGTTTAAAACTTTTTGAAAATGAATATAAATTTTTAAGCGTAAAAAAGATAGAAGAATATCAAAAAGATTTTTATATCAGTGCTTTAGATGAGCAAGTGGTGGTTTTGGAAGGCTTTGAATTTATGAATGCCAAGGCAAGAGAGCTTATTTTTTCTAAAGAAGATAAAAATATGGCAAGAATTTCTTATCTTGTAAGCCGTTATAAAGAAAATGCTTTTATTTTAGAGCTAAGTAAAGATGATGAAGATATTTTGCTTATCAACAAAGAGCTTAATTTACTTAAACTTTGCTTACCAAAACACAGCAAAGAGCTTTATGAAGAGATTAAAAAAGATGAAATTGGTGCAAGGCTTTTAGAAAATTTTAGCAAGGAATTTCCTCTTTTAGATGAAAGTTTTGAACTTCAAAACAATTTTTATTCCTTGCTTGGCTTGGTAGGCAGAGTGCTAAATTTGGGTAAAAATTTACAAGAGAGTGCTAGTGAGCTTTTAAAAATTGCTGATGAGTCAAAAATGCCTCGTGGAGTAAAGATTGATTATCGTTTGAAAGAAGATAAAAGTTTTGATTATACAAGAACTTTAAGATCTACTATGAGTTTTATGTTAGCAGGTGTAGATAGTACTAATATCGCTTATGGAGCGGTTGAGAGTTTGGCTTATTTCTTACGTGATACTTATGATGAATTAAGAGAGAAAAAGCAAAGCGACTTAGCGCTTATAAGTGGCTCTTTGTTTGAACATAAATCTTTACTTAAAAATACTTTAAAACATCTTAAAAATTGTCAGTTAAGCGATGTGCCACTTAGGATATAAGATCAAAATTTCAGGTCTAGTTCAAGGGGTGGGTTTTCGCCCTTTAGTTTATGAACTAGCTTTGAAATCAAAGCTTTTTGGAGAGGTAAGAAATGATGGTTTTGGGGTAGAAATCATCCTTGCTTGTACTCAAAAAGAATGTGAAAATTTCATAGAGAATTTAAAAAATCATCTCCCACCTTTAGCAAGAATAGACAAGCTTATAATCACGCAAATTTCTATTTCAAACTATGAAAATTTTAGTATCACTCCTTCTTTAAAGAACACAAAAAGCACACCTATGTTAAGTGATTTTGCGCTTTGTAAGGAATGTAAAAAAGAATTTTTTGATGAAAAAAATCCACGCTTTTTATATCCTTTTATCACTTGCACACATTGTGGGCCACGCTTTAGTATTATAAAAAGTCTTCCTTATGATAGAGCCCATACTTCCATGCAAGAATTATTGATGTGTGAGTTTTGCAAAAGCGAATACGAAGATCCTAAAAATAGGCGTTTTCATGCCCAGCCTATTAGTTGTCCTAAGTGTAAAATCAATGTTTTTCTTAAAAATTCAAAGGGTGAAATTTTAGCCAAAGATCAAGAAGCTTTTATGCAAAGTTCGAAGTTTTTAAAGGAAGGTAAAATTTTAGCCATTAAAGGCATGGGCGGTTTTCATCTCATGTGTGATGCTTTTAATGAAGAAGCTTTAAAAACTCTAAGACTTAGAAAAAATCGCCCCAAAAAACCCTTTGCTTTAATGTGTAAAGATTTACAAAGTGCTAAAGAACTTGCCTTTATAGATGAAAAAGAAGAAGCTTTGCTTGGTGGGGTTTTAGCTCCTATTGTGATTTTAAAGGCAAAAAAAGCCTTTTCTTTAATCGCACCTGATGTTGATAAAATCGGTATTATGCTAGCTTATACGCCTTTACATCTTTTGCTTTTTGAGTATTTTAAAGGAAGTCTTGTGGCAACGAGTGCGAATTTAAGCGGAGAAAGTATCATTAAAGATGAGTTTAATTTGTGTCAAAAACTTGGTAAAGTTTTTGATTTTTATTTGGATTATGATAGAGAAATTATCAACGCAAGTGATGATAGCATAGCTCAAGTGGTAAATGGTAAAACTATGTTTTTGCGTACTTCAAGGGGTTTAAATCCTTTTTATTTGGAAAGAAATTTTAATAAAAAAGGCACTTTTTTAGCTTTGGGCGCGGAGCTTAAAAATGAATTTGTGATTTTTTATGAAAATAAACTTTTAATTTCTCCTTATATAGGGGATTTGAAAAGTCTTGATGTGCATGAGAGATTTTTTAAACTTTTAGAATTTTTTAAACAAAATTATGATTTGAAATTTGATACGATTTTGTGCGATAAACACCCGCATTTTAGCTATGCAAAAGAATTTGAAGAAAGGATTAAAATTTCTCATCATTATGCGCATTTTTGTGCGGCTTATTTTGAATACGAAGAAAATTTTGCAAAAGATGAAAAGGCTTTAGCTTTTATTTGTGATGGAACAGGTTATGGCGAAGATGGCAAAATTTGGGGTGGAGAAGTTTTTGTAGGAAATTTAAAAGAATATGAAAGAATTGCACATTTTGAAAATTTCACTCTTATAAATAGTGATATTAAAAATATACAAAATTTAGCTCTAAGTCTTATTTTTCATTATGATTTAGAAGATAAGGCTAAGGAGTTTTTAGCAAAAATTCCAAAAATTAAACTTGAAAATCTTAAAAAAATTTATTCACATTCTAACTTACAAACAAGTTCCTTAGGACGCATTATCGATGCTTTTGGAAGTATTGTTTTTAACTTAGAAAAAAGCTCTTATGAGGCTCAAGTTGGCTTGATGTGTGAAGCTTTTTATGATAAAAATCTTGATTTTTCTTATAAGCTTTTTGTAGAAAAAGGGCAGGTTAATTTTAAAAATTTAATTTTAGGGGCTTTGCAAGATGAAAAAACTAAGGCAATTACAGGTATGTTTAATGCTTTGGCAAATTTTATCATAGATTTTAGCAAAGATTATGATTTAAAAGTGCTTTTAAGTGGAGGAGTTTTTCAAAACAAAACCTTACTTGAAATTTTAAAAGCTAAAAATTTTGATTTTTTTGTACCTTTAAAATACCCTTGCAATGATAGTTCCATAGCTTTAGGGCAGATGGTATATTTTTTAAATTTGGAAAAATAAAGCAAATATTCTAAAAACTCATAATTTTTTAATGCTTTTAAGGTTAAAATGAAACAAAAAATATAAAAGGAAAGAAAATGTGTAAAGATTGCGGCTGTTCTATAAATTCAACCCATACACACGATCATCACGATCACCATCATGAAAATCCAAGCTTAAAAGAAAGCAAAACCATAGAAGTGATTTCTAAAATTTTAAGCAAAAATGATGAAGAAGCTAAGCACAATAGGGCACATTTTAATGAAGCTAACACGCTTTGTATTAATTTAATGAGTTCTCCAGGTAGTGGAAAAACCACGCTTTTAGAAAGCACGATTAAGGCTTTGAAAAATGAGCTTAAAATCGCTGTGATTGAAGGGGATTTAGAAACCAATAATGACGCTCTAAGAGTAAAAAATGCCGGAGCTTTGGCATATCAAATCACTACAGGGCAAAGCTGTCATTTGGATGCTTTTATGGTGCATGAAGCTTTGCATCATTTAGCGATTGATGATGTGGATTTGCTTTTTATAGAAAATGTTGGAAATTTAGTTTGTCCTGCAAGCTATGATTTAGGAGAGCATTTAAATGTGGTTTTGCTTTCGGTAACCGAAGGAAGTGATAAACCGCAAAAATACCCTGTGATGTTCAAAAAGGCTGATATAGTTTTAATCACAAAGGCAGATTTGGCTCATCATTTTGATTTTGATGTTAAAGAGGCGACTAGGTTGATTAAAGAATTAAATCCTAGAGCAGATATTATCACTCTTGATGCAAAAAATGGCACCAATATGGAGCTTTGGTATAAGGTGCTTAAACTTAAAAAGGAGCTTTTTTAATGTGTTTATCTATACCTTCTGAAATTTTAGAAATCGATGAGTTAAACAATGCTTTAGTGCAAACTTTAGGTGTGAAAAGAAAAGTTAATTTAGATTTGATTGATGAGCCTTTAAAACAAGGCGATTATGTCTTAATCCATGTAGGCGTTGCTATGGAAAAAATCGACAAAGAAGCTGCACTAGAAAGCATTAAAACCTATCAAGAAATAGTAGAAAAAATGAATAGCGGAGAGATAAAAAGCGATGAGGGAGATTTGGGTTTAAATGAATTTCATCGATGAATTTAGAGATAAAGAAAGCATTTTAGCTTTAAAAAAACTCATAGAACAAGAACTTAAAAATCCTATTAACATCATGGAAATTTGCGGTGGGCATACACATAGTATTATGAAATATGCCCTACCTTCTATTTTGCCAAAAGAAATTAACTTCATCCATGGACCAGGATGTCCTGTTTGTGTTATGCCAAGAGTTCGCATTGATACAGCTATCAAGTTAGCCTCCATGAAAGATACGATTTTTTGTACTTTAGGAGATCTTTTAAGAGTGCCTGGAAGTGAAATTTCTCTTCTTGATTTAAGAGCTAAAGGGGCTGATGTTAGAGCACTTTATTCTCCACTTGAGGTTTTAGAAATCGCTAAGCAAAATTTAAACAAAAATATCATCTTTTTTGCTATAGGCTTTGAAACCACTACGCCTATGAGTGCTTTACTTCTTCAAAAGGTTATAGAAGAGAAAATAAATAATGTCTTTTTTCATATCAATCATATCACAGTTCCAGCACCTGTAGAAGCGATTATGAATGATGAAAATGTAAAAATCAATGCTTTTTTAGGCCCTTCTCATGTGAGTGTGATTACAGGTTATGGTATTTATGAGCCTTTAGCAGCAAAGTTTAAAACCCCTATAGCAGTGAGTGGTTTTGAGCCAGTTGATATTTTAGAGAGTGTGTTAAATATTATAAAACAAAGCAATGAAGGCACTTTTAAAGTGTACAATCAATACAAAAGAGCCGTAAGCAAAGAAGGTAATGTTAAAGCGCAAAATTTAGTAAAAAAATACTTTAGAGTGTGTGATTTTGAATTTCGTGGTTTAGGGCTTATTAAAGATGGGGGTTTGGAGCTAAAAGAAGAATTTAGCACCTATGATGCGAGTAAAAAATTTGATTGCGCGGTGCAAAGTAAAAATGAAAGCAAAGCCTGTATTTGTGGGCAAATTTTAAGAGGTTTGGCCAAGCCTTATGATTGTAAAGTTTTTGGTAAGGCTTGTACGCCAAGAAGTCCTATAGGAAGTTGTATGGTTTCTGGTGAGGGTGCTTGTGCGGCGTATTATAAATACTCAAAGGTGAATGTATGAAAAATATTTCCTTAGCCCACGGAGGTGGTGGAGAAGAGATGAATGAGCTTTTAACTAAGCTTTTTAAGATCTTTGATAATAAAATTTTAAACGCAAATAATGATGCAGCGATTTTAGGAAATTTGGCTTTAAGCACGGATTCTTTTGTTTTAAGTCCGATTTTTTTAGATGAAGAGGTCAATATAGGAAAACTTTGTGTTTGTGGTTCTATTAACGATGTTTTGATGGTGGGTGCTAAGCCAAAATATCTAAGCTTAGGACTTATCTTAGAAGAAGGTTTTGAGCTAGAAAAACTAGAACACATTTTAAAAAGCATTAAAGAAGAATGTGAAAAATGCGGAGTTATGTTAGTTTGTGGCGATACTAAAGTCGTTCCTAAGGGTAAGGCAGATGAAATTTATATCAACACTACAGCCTTAGGTGAAATTATTTCTAAAAAAGAAAGTAAAAATATCAAAGCAGGGCTTAGCATACTTCTTTCAGGTGATATAGGAAGGCATGGAGCTAGTGTTTTAATCAAAAGAAATGAGTTAGAAGCTGATATTAAAAGTGATTGTAAGGCTTTAGATAAAGAGGTTTTAGAGCTTTTAGAAAAAGATATAAAGGTTGTAGCTATGAGAGATGCTACTCGTGGGGGACTTAGTGCGGTTTTAAATGAGTGGGCAAAGCAAAGCGGAAATGATCTTTTGATCTTTGAAGAAAAAATCATCGTTCAAGATGAGGTTTTAGGACTTTGCGAGCTTTTTGGTTATGAAGCTTATGAACTTGCAAATGAAGGCACTTTTATACTTTGTGTGGAAAAAGAAGATGAGTTAAAAGCCTTGGAAATTCTAAAAAAATACAATGCAAATGCGAGTATTATAGGAGAAGTTTTAGAAGAGAAAAAAGCACGCGTGATCTTACAAAACGCTTATGGGGCAAAACGCTTTTTAGAAAGCCCTAAAGGCGAACTTTTACCAAGAATTTGCTAATGCACGAATTAAGTATAGTAGAATCTTTAATCGAACTTTGCGAAGAAAATGCCTTAAACAATAAGGCTTGTAATGTACAAGAAATTTATGTAAAAATTGGGCGTTTAAGCGGTATAGAAGTTGATCTTTTTAAGCGTTGTTTTGAAACTTTTAAAGAAAACTCAAATATTTGCAAAAATGCTAAACTTTTTATAGAACCTGCTCCACTTGAAATTTTATGCTTAAAATGTGATCAAACAAGTATTTTAGAAGAAAATGTTTTTAAGTGTCCTAAATGTCAAAGCATAGAATATAAAATCACACAAGGCGAGGACTTGCATCTTATGCGACTTGTGATGGAGTGAGTCAAAAAATTGATTTTTTTTACAAAATGATAATATGATATTGTTTATGAGATTTGTTTGGGCTAAGTTTTATTAAATGTTATTGGAGTTTAAAATGGAAGTATATGCAAGATATTTTGATACACAAGATTATTCTTTTAGAATGGATACTTTATTATGTTTTGGCCAAAGTGCTGAGCTTTTAGGAAGTGCTGTTTTGCTAAACCCTGGTTCTTCAAAATGTAAAGAAGAAAGTCTTACATGTGATGAATTAAATAAAATACGAGAATTTTATAAGGATAAAAAAGATGTAGGAGATTTTGATTCTTGGAAAAAATTTTCTCCTGATAGTACAATGAGAGAAATTGAAAGAATTTTTAATGGCCAACATATAGATAAAAAAACAGAATTGAATGGAATTATTCAAATTTTTAATTTATTTAATTTGAAAAATTCTGATTCCGATAGTGCAATTAAAGAAATGTGTCAAATTGAAAATCAGTATTTATTTAGTAATGATATTCATCTTAGATTTTATAATAAAATTGTTTATTTTGGTTTTGGTAAAAAAATGCTTAAATACGATATTTTAAGAAAGAGGGCATGTGACATTTTTAAAAATGCTCCTATTACAAGTAAAGAAAATTATGAAGTATTGTTTGAAAAAAATGATTTTTATCATCCAATGTATATTCTTAGAACTTCAAGCAAACATAAAGATTTTTTAGAGAAATTTTATAAGAAATTTAAAGAGCAAAATAAGAAATGAAGCTAGCTTTTTAAAATCCTTGCAAGTTTAAGCAAATTTGAAATCAAAAATTCTTTTTTTACGAGCTTAGAATTGATTTTAAGCTCGTATTCGCTTTTAAGTAAAAGAGTGAAAATTTCTTTATATTGTTCGATTTTTAAACTAAAGGCTTGAGAGCTTAAATTTTGTCCCACTTGAGGGGGTGGAGTGTAGCCTAAAAGCTCTTTAAAATCAATTTTGCCATTGACTTTAACATAAAGTGCGATTTTAAATAAACGATAAAAAGAATTATATAAAGAGTTGATTAAAGCAATTTCATTAAAATTATCTAAAATTTTTTCAAGTTCGCTTTTAAAGTCTTGTTTTTTTAAAATTTTATCAAAAAAGCTTTCAAAACTTCCTGTATTTAAACTATAGCAGTATTGTTCTATGGTTTTTTCATCTACTCTTAAACCGCTAAATTTATTAAGTTCGCTTGCAGCAAGATACAAGTTTTCATCAAAACTTGTAAAAAGAGTAAATAAAGCATTTTGAGTGATTTCAACCCTTAGTTGTTTTGCTTTTATGCTTAAAAGTTCCACGCCTTCTTTAGCTCCGTTAGCTTTAAAAAATCTTACAAAATGAGGAGAGAAAATTTTTTCTATGTCGCTTTGCTTTGAACTTTCATCATAAAATTCTAAAAGAAAGAAATTGTCCGCATTGTTTTTACAAAGATCTACTAAAATTTTAAGATCTTTTATTGCAATTTTTTTAGAAGTTTTGATTTCTAGTAATTTTTTTTCACTAAAAAGCGATCCTGCGCTTAAAAAATCACTCGCACGAGCGAAGTTGTATTCTTCAAAAAAAAGCTTTAAAGTTTCATCGGGCTTATATTTTTCTTTTATAAATTCAGCATAAAGTTCGCTTTGAAAATTATCTGCTCCATAAAGAAAGAAAAAATTAGGTATTGAATCTTTAGAAAGCAGGGTTTGGAGCTCTTTTCTATACATTTTCTTCCTTTATAAGTCTTTGGGTGATTTTAGCATAAATTTTTGCCATAACTATATCTGCTTCCATGATTTGCACTTCAACACTTTCTAGCAAATTCACACGCGTATCATAAAGGATTATATCCGCTCCTTTGATTTCATCATCTAGTTTGGCTATGCAAACTCCATCATTTTGCACAACTAAAGCTTTAAATTTTTTGTCTATATTTTTGGCTGCCCATCTAGCAAATTTTCTATCCATAAAATCAAAAGCAACCTTATCCGCCTCTCTTTCAAGCGTACTAAGACTCTCGCAAGTGCTTTCTATGTTTAAAAGCAGATAATTAAAAAGTTTTTCATCGTTTTTTTGTTTGGCTTTTAAAAGTCTGTGTAAAATAAGATCAGAATACCTTCTTATAGGGCTTGTAAAATGTGAGTATTTATCAAAACCTAAGCCAAAATGTCCCGCATTTACGCTAGAGTATTCCGCTTTTTTTTGTGCTTTGATGATGAGTTTATCTACTTCTGCTCTTAAATTTAATTCATCAGCTAAAGCTTGTATGTCTCGTATGAGTTCAGGAAGATTGGGCTTAAAATTTACATCGATTCCGAGTTCGCGTAATTCATTTAAAAGTTTATCGATTTTTCTTGTATCAGCACTTAAGTGATTTCTAAAAATACCTATATCTATGAGTTTTGCTGCGGCTTTATTGGCTAAAAGCATACAATCTTCGATCAAATTATGCGAAGGCGTGTCTTTTTCAAAAACTGTGCTTTTTAGACTTAAATTTTCATCTAAATTCATTCTTAATTCTTCGGTGCGAAATTCAAAGGCATTTTTAAGACGCATTTTGCGTAAATTTTTTGTGATTTCAAAAAGCTCATAAAGCCATGAAAGTTCTTTTAAATCAGGTTTTTGTACCAAAATTTCATCAACTTCATCGTAATTAAAATGGCGTTTTGAGTTGATAATACCTTCAAAAAGTTCTTCTTTGATGACTTTATTTTCATGATTGAGCGTGATTTTAAAACAATACGCTAAGCGATCTAAATGAGGTTTTAAAGAACAGATATTTTCACTTAAAGGACGAGGCAGCATGGGTATAGCAATGTGCGGAAAATAAATAGAAAATCCACGATTTCTTGCTTCTTTATCTATAGCGCTATAAGCATAAACATATTCGCTAACATCAGCAATAGCTACATAAATTTCTCGTTTTTGAGTGTCAAAATAAATCGCATCATCAAAATCTTTTGCATGTATAGGATCTATAGTGCAAAAAGGCAAGGCTCTTAAATCCATGCGATTTTCATACATACTCGCATCAACACTATCGCCGTTTGCTAGGGCTTCTTTGATACAAGCGTCGCTAAATTCGTTATTTTTATTAAAAAGAGCTAAGGAGATTTTTTCATCTATACTTTCATCATCAATATGTCCTAAAACTTCTATGATATTGTTATTTTCATTTTCTATTTTTAAAACTGTTCCTAAAGGTAGTGCTTTTAAGGATTTTTGAGAAGCTTTTAAGGCAGTGCTTAATCCTGTTTTGATATTCATTCCAAGCACAGCTTCGCCGTACCTTTTGGTGATCACTAAAGAGGTTTCATTGGCTCTTTTTAGAACTAAAATCACCTTTGCACTGGGGCGTTTTTTCTTTAAAGGTAGAAGTTTTACTGCGACTATATCTTTATAGTTTGCACCTTTTAGGTTTTTGTTTTCTATCAAAAGATCTTTTTTGAAACTTTCATCAAAGCATTGTAAAAAACCTGTGCCTTTGCTCGAAATATCAAGCACCCCAAAGGCAAAACCATTGTTAAGATAGTATTTGTTTTTGTGTTCTTTGATGATGTGATTGGCTAAAAGCTCTCTTAAAATTTGTTTAAATTCATTGCTTACTTCGTGAGAGCTAATGCCATAACTAAGACTGTTTAAAAATTCTTTCACTTTTAATACTTTATGATTTTTTGTAAAATTCTTACATAAAGTTTATAAAAAAAATATGAAATTTATACTTTAATTGCTATAATAATACCTTTAATTTTTGAATTTTTAAGGAGTGAATATGGCTATTACAGTATATTATGATAAAGATTGTGATTTAAATTTAATCAAATCAAAAAAAGTAGCAATTATAGGCTTTGGCTCTCAAGGGCACGCTCATGCGATGAATTTAAGAGATAATGGCGTAAATGTAATTATCGGACTTCGCGAAGGTAGTGTAAGTGCTGTTAAAGCAAAAAATGCTGGTTTTGAAGTAATGAGTGTAAGTGAGGCTTCTAAAACAGCAGATGTGATTATGATTTTAGCTCCTGATGAAATTCAAGCAGATATTTTTAATGTCGAAATAAAACCAAATTTAAGTGAAGGTAAGGCTATAGCTTTTGCACACGGTTTTAATATCCACTATGGTCAAATTGTTGTTCCAAAAGGTGTAGATGTTATCATGATAGCACCTAAAGCACCAGGACATACAGTAAGAAATGAATTTACTTTAGGAGGTGGAACCCCTTGTTTAATAGCTATCCATCAAGATGAAAGTAAAAATGCTAAAAATTTAGCCTTAAGTTATGCAAGTGCGATTGGGGGTGGACGCACAGGTATTATAGAAACAACCTTTAAAGCCGAAACAGAAACAGATCTTTTTGGTGAACAAGCCGTGCTTTGTGGTGGGCTTAGTGCTTTGATTCAAGCAGGTTTTGAGACTTTGGTTGAAGCAGGTTATGAACCTGAAATGGCTTATTTTGAGTGTTTGCATGAAATGAAACTCATTGTGGATTTGATTTATCAAGGTGGTATTGCAGATATGCGTTATTCTATCTCAAATACTGCAGAATACGGCGATTACATTACAGGGCCAAAGATTATCACTGAAGAGACTAAAAAAGCGATGAAAGGTGTTTTAAAAGATATACAAAATGGTGTTTTTGCAAAAGATTTTATCTTAGAACGCCGTGCAGGTTTTGCTAGAATGCATGCAGAACGCAAAAATATGAATGATTCTTTGATAGAAAAAACAGGGCGTAATTTGCGTGCTATGATGCCTTGGATCAGTGCTAAAAAATTAGTAGATAAAGATAAGAACTAAACATTGTCAAAGAAAAAATTAGTTCAAATTCAGCGTTATTTAATCATAGCTATACTTTTTTTACTTTGTATAGCTTTAGCTTTGGGAATTTTAGTAAAATATCAAAATTCCCAAGATGTTTCTTCTGTTAAGCCGGATTATTTTATTGATAAACAAGAAGATTTAATTTCATCAAACAAAGATCATTATGAAATTGGTATTTTTCAAGAGAATGAGTTTGATAATAATAAATCTGTAAGTATTTTAGAGCAAAAAATTCAAGAAATTGATGATTTAAATACAAGTTTAAATGAGCAAAATTTAAGCAGCGTGGAGCAGAATTTAAGTTTAGAGCAAAATCAGAGTTTAGAACAAAATTTTATTCCAAAAGATATAAATTTAACCCAAGATCAAAATTTAACTTTTGATGAAGATATTCATTTAAATAAAATTTCTAAAAAACCAAAACTTGCTATTATTATCGATGATATGGCAAATGCAAGTCAGGTTAGAGGTTTAAAAGCTTTAAATTTAAAGTTAAATCCTTCTTTTTTCCCGCCAGATAAAAACCATAACGAAACGCCAAAACTTGCTTTAAAATTTGATTTTTATATGGTGCATTTACCTTTAGCAGCAATTAATTACAATAAACCTGAGCTTGATACTTTAAATCCAAATGATAGTAAAGAAAGAATTTTTAAAAAAATCAAGCAAATTAAAAAAGATTTTAAGGATTTAAGATATATCAATAATCACACAGGAAGTTTATTTACAAGCAATGAAGAAGCTATGAGAAAGCTTTACGAGGCTTTAAAAAATCAAAATATATTTTTTGTAGATTCTAAAACTATAGGAAATTCTAAGGCAAATAAAATCGCTAAAGAACTCAGTATGCCTTATATACAAAGAGATGTGTTTTTGGATAATGAAGATGATGTTAATTATGTTAAAAAACAACTCGAAAGCGCAGTAAAACTTGCACAAAAAAAAGGTTTTGTTATAGCCATAGGACATCCTAGGAAAAATACTTTTAAAGCCTTAGAGCAAAGTAAGGATTTGTTAAAAGGCGTTGATCTTGTGTATTTGAGTGAAATTTATGGCAAGTGAAATTTTGCCTGATGAATTTTTGAAACTTTTTAAAGATTTAAAAAAGTCTCCTAAAAAATTACACTACAAAGGAAATTTATCTTTATTAAAACAAGATAAAATCGCTATTATAGGTTCAAGGCGTATGAGTGTTTATACGAAAAATTGTGTTTTTTCCTTAGCGAGTATGCTTAAAAATACCCATCTTTGTGTGGTAAGTGGCGGTGCTTTGGGTGTGGATATCACTGCAAGTATGGCAGCTATGCCAAATACTATAGGTATTTTTGCTAATGGTTTAGATCAAATTTATCCAAGAACTAATGAAAAAATCATTAAACAAATTTATGAAAATGCTTTAGCTTTAAGCGAATACGAAGATGATTATTTGCCAAAAAATTATGACTTTTTACTAAGAAATCGTTTGGTTATTGCTTTAAGTAAGGCTGTTGTGGTTGCACAAGCAGATATAAAAAGTGGTTCTATGCAAAGTGCAAGGCTTGCTTTAGAACTTAATAAGCCTTTATATGTTTTACCGCAAAGACTAGGAGAAAGTACAGGGACTAATTTGCTTTTAAAGGAAAATAAAGCAAAGTTAATCTGTGATTTTAAAGAATTTGTAAGTGAGTTTGCAAGTATAGATACAAATCAAGATGAATTTTTAGAGTTTTGTAAAAAAGGTGTGAGTGTTGATGAGGCTTTAAAAATTTATGGACAAAAAGTTTATGAATACGAACTTGAGGGAAAAATTTCCATAGAAGGGCTTTTTATAAGGGTTTTAGTATGAGAGCTTTGGCTTTAGATGTAGGTTTAAAACGCATAGGTGTAGCGCTTTGCGTAGATAAAAAGATCGCTTTGCCTTTAGATGCAGTTTTAAGAAAAAATCGCAATCAAGCCGCTAATGAAATTAAAAATTTACTTAAAATACATGAGATTTCTTTACTTATTGTAGGCATTCCTAAGGGTGGGTCAAGTGAAGAAGAAATGACAAGACGCATTAAGCATTTTGTTTCTTTGCTTGAATTTGATAAAGAAATTTGCTTTGTAGATGAAAGCGGAACAAGTAAAGAAGCTTTAGGATACGGCATAGCAAATACACGTAAAAAAGATGGTAAATTAGACTCTTTGGCTGCTTTTATCATGATAAAGGATTATTTTGCTCTCTAGAATAGAAAAACTTTATACCAAAGATGAAATGCAAAATATTTTATCTTCTTTTACTCAAGAAAAAAATGTTTGTGTATTTGCAAATACTTTAAAAATTAGCACTGAAGAATTAGAAAAAGAATTTTTAAAACAAAATTTAAAATTTAAAAAGATCAATGCTTATTGTTATTTGTTTGACGCTAAAGATAAAGCCATCTTAAGTTCTATGAAAGTTTTTAATGAGGGGTGCTTTTATATACAAAATTATTCTTCTTATTTGTGTGCTTTAAATTTAGAAGTCAAAGCAGGGCAAAGTGTTCTTGATATGTGTGCAGCTCCGGGTGGCAAAAGTATCAATCTTGCAAATTTTATGCAAAATACAGGTTATTTAGCTTGCAATGAGATGAGTAGGGATAGATTTTTTATTCTGCAAAAAAATCTTAAAAATTACGGCGTGAATGCTAAAGTTTTTATGAAAGATGGTAAAAATATAGGCAATTTGTGTCCTTTAAAATTTGATAAAATCTTACTTGATGCGCCTTGTTCAACTTTTGCTAAAATAGGTTTTGATTTGGAAAAAAGTTATAAAGAAATCAAAAATATTGCAAAAACTCAAAAAAAACTTCTACATTCTGCTTTAAAGGCATTAAAAATAGGTGGAGAGCTTGTATATAGTACTTGTACCTTTACCAAGGAAGAAAATGAAGAAGTGATAGAGAATGCTTTAAAAAGCGAGTTTAAATTAGAGCTTTTAGATATTGATTTGGAAAATGTTGAGGCTAAAGCAGGGCAAAGTGAAGAATTTGCTGAAATTTCAAAATGCAGACGGATTTTACCAAGCTTGGACTATGATGGATTTTTTATAGCTAAACTTAGGAAATTATGTTAATTAATAAAATTATTCACATTTAAATACAAATTCATAAAAAAACTTAAAAAACAATAAATAATTTTTTCTTTATTTTAAAGCTTAAAGTTCTATTTTTAAGTACTTTGAAAGAAAATCACAGCGTGAAAAGGCTGTGAATAAAGTTGAAATTTTTTTAACCTTAAAAAGATGAAATTAGTCTGATTGTATTTTTTGCAGTTTTGGAGCTATTACAGCTTGACAATATCCTTGATTGGGATTATTTATAAAATAATGTTGATGATAGTTTTCAGCTTTGTAGTAAGTTTGCAATCTTGAAATTTTAGTAACTATTTTTTTGCTAAATATTTTTTGCTGTTCTTTGATGAAATTTTGAGCTAAAATTTTATCTTCTTCATTTTCGTAAAAGATTATTGAGCGATATTGCATACCAATATCTCCACCTTGTTTATCTATACTTGTTGGATCATGAATTTTAAAAAAGAGCGTTAAGATTTCAAGAAGAGAGATTTGTTTTTCATCGTAATTTATTTTGACAACTTCTATGTTACCATCACCATTACACACGCTTTCATAGCTAGGATTTGGATTTCCTCCGCTATATCCAACTTCAGTATCAATTACACCTTTTAGGCGTTCAAATACAGCTTCAACACACCAAAAACAACCACCACCTAAAACGATATTTTTCATTATGAGTTTTCCTTGAGTTTAGCCCTTTGAAGGGCTGGGATTATTTGTAGTTTTTGATTGCTTTTTCTAAAATTTCAATTGCAGCTTTTTCATCTTTAAAATCTTGTACTTTAACCCATTTGTTTGGCTCTAAAATTTTATAAGTTTCAAAGAAATTTTTGATTTTATTTAAAGTTGCTTGTGGTAAATCTGTGTAAGTTTTTATATTATCATATCTTGCATCTATTTTTGAATTTGGAACCGCAAGAAGTTTTTCATCCATTCCGCTTTCATCTTCCATGATTAAAACACCGATTAAGCGGCAAGGAATCACGGCTCCAGCTTGGATAGGATATTCATTAAGCACTAAAATATCCACAGGATCACCATCATCAGCCAAAGTATTGGCAATAAAACCATAGTTTGCTGGGTAAAACATCGCACTAGCCATAACGCGATCTACCATGATAGCACCACTATCTTTATCGATTTCATATTTTATGTTTGAGCCGTATGGAATTTCGATTACGGCATTGATTTTATTTGGAATATCTCCGATTTTGATTTTGCTTAAATCCATTTTTTCTCCTTATATACTTTGAATTTTTTTAATCAGTTCTTTCATGTCTGCAACGATAGGTTCGATAGTGCGTTCCCCATCGATAATAAAATGAAGTTTTTTCTTTTGATAAAAATCTAAAATTTCATTTAAAGGTTCTGTATAAACTTTCATTCTATTGTAAAATACTTCTTCATTATCATCTGCACCACGATTTCTGCCTAAAACTCTTTCTTTGGCAACTTCTTCGCTTACTCTTACTTCTATGACACCTTTAAGACAAATTTCATTTTGCTCACTTAAAACCTTGTCAAATTCCATCATTTGTTCTACGCTTCTTGGATAGCCATCGATGATGATAGTTTTAGTTGGAGCAGCTTTTAGTGCGCAAACTATAGTATTTACAACAACATCTAAAGGAACAAGATTGCCTTTGGATATAAAACTATCTATAGTTTTTCCAAGTTCACTCCCGCTTGCTACTTCAGCTCTTAAAAGATCGCCTGTTGAATAGTGTGTGATATTTGTCGCATCTGCTTGTGCGATTAAACTAGCATCGGTAGTTTTTCCACTACCTGGTGCACCTATGATTAAAAACAATTCTTTCATTTTATATTCTCCCTTAATTTGATTCCTAATTCTCTCATTGCTTCATTGTTAGCAGGTGATGGTGCATCTGTCATTAAGCATTGCGCTCTTTGGGTTTTTGGAAAGGCTATAACCTCTCTTATGCTGTTTGCTCCTGTAACTAGCATGATGAGTCTATCAAGTCCTATAGCAATACCTCCATGTGGTGGAGCACCAAAACTTAAAGCATCAAGCAAGAAACCAAATTTTTCTTTTTGTTGTTCTTCATCTATATTTAAAAGTTTAAATACTTTTTGCTGAATATCGTTTTTATGGATTCTTATACTACCTCCACCTAGCTCAACGCCGTTTAGTACTACATCATAAGCGATAGATGAAATTTCTTCTAAATCAGCTTCATTGATATTTTTTGGCATGGTAAAAGGATGGTGCATCGCAGAATAACTTCCGTCATCATTTTGCTCAAACATAGGAAAATCAACAACCCATAAGAATTCTAAGGCATTTGGATCTATAAGATTTAACTCGTTGGCTAAGAAAATTCTAAATCTTCCCATATAATCAAGCACGGTTTTTTTAGCTCCTGCACCGAAAAATACCACATCTCCTATTCCAAGCTCACAGCGTTTGCTGAGTTCATTTAAATCTTCTTCGCTAAAGAATTTGCAAAGTGGACCTTTAAGCCCATCTTCTTTAACTTGTATAAAAGCTAAGCCTTGGGCACCAAATTTACGCACAAATTCTTCAAATCTTTGCATTTGTCTTTTTGAAAAAATAGTATCGCCTTTTGGAACGCGTATGGCTTTGATGCGATTTTTCTTTGTATCTTTGGCGATATTTGCAAAAATTTCATTATTTGACTTAGCGAAAATATCAATAACATCAATAAATTTAAGATCGAATCTTAAATCCGGCTTATCAGAGCCATAATTCTCCATAGCGTCTTTGTATTGTATTTGTCTAAAAGGGGTTTGAATTTCTTTGCCGCAAGCTTTGAAAATATCTTTTAAAAAAGTTTCGGCTACATTGATCACATCTTTTTGTTCGCAAAAACTCATTTCAACATCAATTTGTGTGAATTCAGGTTGGCGATCAGCTCTTAAATCTTCATCTCTAAAACATTTTGCGATTTGAAAATAACGATCAAAACCGCTACACATTAAAAGTTGTTTGAAAAGCTGAGGGCTTTGTGGAAGAGCGTAAAATTCACCCTGATGTACACGAGAAGGTACGAGATAATCTCTTGCGCCTTCAGGAGTAGCTTTGGTAAGAATAGGGGTTTCAACTTCTAAAAATCCCATATTTGCCAAAGAATTTCTAGCTGCTATACAAGCTTTAGAACGCAGGGCAAAATTTTCATAAAGTTTAGGATTTCTTAAATCTAAAAAGCGATATTTTAAACGTAATTCTTCATTTACACTTTCATCAGCGATAGCAAAAGGAGGCACGGCACTTTCATTTTCTATGGTAAGTTTAGAAACAACTACTTCGATTTCTCCTGTTTTTAATTTAGGATTTACAAGTCCTTCGCCACGCGGACGAATAGCACCTTCTGCAATAAGTACAAATTCATTTCTTGCATTGGAAGCGATTTCATGAGCTTCTTTACTATCATTTGGATCGCAAACAAGTTGGATAATACCACTTCTATCTCTTAAATCTATAAAAATAACTCCACCATGATCGCGGTAGCTATTTACCCAACCGCAAAGTTTAACGCTTTGACCAACATGGGAAATTCCCAAGTCTGTATTATAATGACTTCGCAAATTTATTCCTTGAAAAAGATTTTTTAAGATAATGAGCAAAATTATAGTATTTTTATTCTTTTGCTTTGCTAAGATTTGATATAATTTTTTATGCAAAATAAAATAGATCATAAAAATATTAAAAAAATTGGACTTGTTACACGACCCAATGTGAGTTTAGATAAGGAAATTTTAAAACTTCAATCGATTTTATCTATATATAAAGTTGAACTTGTATTGTTTAAAGAAAGTTCTGAAATTTTAGATTTGCCAAAGTATGGATTGGATGATTTGTTTAAAATATCTGATTTTGTTATTTCTTTAGGTGGAGATGGGACTTTGATTTCTTTATGCCGTAAAGCTTGTGAATACGATAAAGCAGTTTTAGGAATTCATGCTGGACATTTAGGTTTTTTAACAGATTTTAAAGTTGATGAAGCTGAAAATTTTTTTCAAGCTTTTTTTCAAGGAGAATTTAGAATAGAAAAGCCTTATTTGTTAAGTGTTTTTTTAGAAGATAAGCAAGGAAAAAATTTAGAAAAATTGGCTTTTAATGATGTGGTTATTAGTAAAAATAATCAAGCTTCTATGGCTCATATAGAAGTTTTTAGAAAAGAAAAGAAATTTAATGAATATTTTGGAGATGGGCTTATTGTTGCAACTCCTGCGGGTTCAACAGCTTATAATTTAAGTGCAAATGGGCCCATAGTTTATACTTTAGCTCAAGCTTTTATCTTAACTCCTGTTTGTTCTCATTCTTTAACACAACGCCCTATTGTCTTACCAAAAGGTTTTGAAATAGAGATTATGGCAAAGGATTGCATACTTTGTATTGATGGGCAAGAAAATTATAAAATGAATAATTTTAAAAGTATAAAAGTGGGTTTAAGTGATAAAAATGTGGCTTTAATTCACCCAAAAAATAGAGATTATTTTCAAATTTTAAAAGAAAAATTACACTGGGGAAATTGATGATAAATAGAATTTTTATGAAAGAAAATCTTGGTTTTAAAAAGGCTGAGCTTGAAATTTCTAAAGGACTTACTGTTTTTACAGGGTTAAGTGGAGCTGGAAAATCGGTCTTGTTTAAAGGAATTTTATCCGCATTTTCTTTGAGTGAAAGTGAGGCTAAAATTGTCGAAATAGAACTAGATGATAAATTAGATTTAGAAAGTTTTGGCATAGAAAGCGAAGAGGAGAATGTTTTTAAGCTTTTAAAAGAAAAAAACACAAAATATTTTATTAACAATCAAAGCATAGCGAAAAAAAGTTTGCAAAATTTAAGTAAAACTTTTATTAAGTATTTAAGCGCAAAGGAAAATAACGAATTTGGAAATGAAAAATTTTTAAATCTCTTAGATGCCTTGGAAACGCAAGAAAATACAAATTTTGTTTCCTTTTTAGAAGATTTTAAAAAAGATTTTAATGCTTATAGTCAAATTTCTAATGAGCTTAATGCAATTTTAGAAGAAGAAAAAAAAGTAGAAGAATTAAAAGAATTAGCTAGAGTACAAATTGAAAAAATTTCAAGCATTAATCCTAAAATAGGCGAGTATGAAGAGCTTTTAATACTTAAAAAGAAGCTTTCTAAAAAAGATAAATTAGAAGAAGCTTGGAGTAAGGCAGAGCGTATTTTTGAACTTGAAAAAGTTGTTATTGAAGCTTTAAATTTAAGCGAAGTTGATGCGAGTTTTTTTAGTGAATGTTTAAATGAATTGCGTGTGATTTGTGAAAATCAAAAAATGGAAGATTTGGATTTTGATGTGGAGACACTTTTAGATCGCATTGAAAATTTATCCTATCTCATCAAGCGTTATGAAAGCATAGAAAATGCTTTAGAAGTTTTAAAACAAAAAAAACATGAACTAGAACATTATGAAAATTTAAGTTTTGAAAAAAAAGAACTTGAAAAAAAATTTCAAGAATCAAAACAAAAATTAGAAGAAAAAGCACAAATTTTAACTCAAACAAGAAAGAAAAACCTTAAAAAATTAGAAAAATGTTTAAATAATTATCTTAAAGAACTTTATATGAAAGATGCAAGTTTGACGCTTAAAGAAAGTGGGAAAATTTCAATTTTAGGCAAAGATGAGATAATGCTAGATATTAATTTAGCTCATTTAAAAAATTTAAGTTCGGGTGAATTAAATCGCTTAAGACTTGCTTTTATAGCCACAGAATGTAAAATTTTAAATGCAGGTAAAGGGATATTATTTTTAGATGAAATCGATGCAAATTTAAGTGGAAAAGAGGCTATGAGTATAGCTAAGGTTTTAGAGGAGCTTTCTAAGTTTTATCAAATTTTTGCTATTTCTCATTTACCCCAACTTTCCTCTAAGGCACATAATCATTTTTTAGTTGAAAAAAATGGCGAAGAAAGTAAGGTAAAAAAGCTTGATCAAAAAGAAAGAATTAAAGAGCTTGCTAGGATGGTAAGTGGAGAGCTTGTTAGTGATGAAGCAATCGAATTTGCTAAGACCTTGTTTAAGAATTAAGCGGATTTTTTATTTTACTATGTTAAAATATATAACTATAAAATTTCCTTTCTTTTGAAATAAATATATTAAAAATTTTAGATATAAAGGTATTTTACGCACTATGAATAAGAAAATTTTAATTATTGATGATAATAAAATGCTCGGCAAACTTTTAGCTAAAAAAATTCAAATGACTTTAGATTATGAGGTAGATATTGCTTTTGGTTTTGCTGAAGCTAAGGAGTTAATGAACAATAATTATTTTTTAGCTTTTGTGGATTTATGTTTGCCAGATGCCCCAAATGGTGAAGTTGTGGATTATGTTATAGAAAAGAAAATTCCTGCTATTGTTCTTACGGCTAGTGGTGATAAGGCTACTAAAGAAAAATTTATGGATAAAGATATATTAGATTATATTTTTAAAGAAAGTGAAACTTGCATTGATGAGATTATTAGTTCTATTATAAAACTTAATCAATATGCAAAAACTAAAGTGATTTTAGCTATGAGCAAGCTACCTGAACGTAATGAAATTAAAAAAATACTTACTCAAAGACAATTTAATGTTTTAGCTGCAGCTCATGGTGAAGAAGCAATGAGTTATTTAAATGATAATAATGATGTTAAGCTTATTATAGCAGATGTCAATATGCCAGTAATTAGTGGTTTTGAGCTTTTAACTCAAGTAAGAGAGCGTTTTAGTGATGATGAATTAGGTGTGATTCTTTTGGGGGATCATAATGATTCATTTGAAGCGAATTCTTTTAAAAATGGAGTTAATGAGTATTTGTTCAAGCCTTTAAGCAAAGAAAGCTTTAATTGCCGCTTAGATCGTTGTTTATCTTATATGGATGATAAAAAATTTTTAAGCACTTATAATGTTTTAGATCCTGTATCTGGGGTTAAAAATTATAATGCCTTAATCGATGGAATAGATGATTATTTTAACGAAATAGCGACAAAAGACGAGGAATTTGCTTTTGCTTTCTTAGATATAGATAATCTTCAAATGATTAACGATGAATACGGCCGTGAAGTTGGCGATGAAGTAATTAAAATCTGCGCTAATGAAATAGTTAATGAAACTAAAGGAAGAGATCTTGTAGGTAGATATAGTGCAGAAAAAATTTGTATTTTACTTAAAAATATATCCCAAGAAAGAGCGATTAAAATCTTTTCTCGTATACGAGTAAATATAAAAAAGGCTGGTGTTTTGGTTAATTTAGATGAAATCTTTTTTACAGCTTCTATAGGCGTGGTTTTTGGAAAAAGTGGAGATAAGATTGATTCTTTGGTTGATAAAGCAAGTAAAATATTGTCTCAAGCAAAAGATAATGGCAAGGATAGAGTTGAAGTATGTTCTTAAATCTTGATTTTCAAGATGGTTTAAGGATTGTTGATACGCATTGCCATCTAGACAGTGAAGCATTTAAAGATGATTTAGATGAAACTTTAAATCGTGCTTTTAAAAATGGTATAGAGAAAATCATCATACCTGGTGCTGATATAAAAGATTTACCCTATGCAGCTACAATTGCTCATAAATATAAAAATATTTTTTTTGCAGCAGGGGTGCATCCTTATGAAATTGATAATTATGATGAGAAAATTTTAAGGCAGTATTTATGCGATGAAAAGTGTGTAGCTGTAGGTGAATGTGGGCTTGATTATTTTCGTTTTAAAAGTGATCTTGCTGAAGAAATTCAAAAAGAAAAAGAAAATCAAAAAAAGATTTTTATCGCACAGCTTGAACTTGCTATTGAATTTAAAAAACCTGTTATCATCCACTCAAGAGAAGCAAATCATGATACTTATGAGATTTTACATGGGTATTCTAAGGATCTTGTAGGAGGAGTTTTACACTGCTTTAATGCAAGCGAGCATTTGCTAACTCTTTTTGAAGAGGGATTTTATTTTGGTATTGGAGGAGTTTTAACTTTTAAAAATGCTAAGAAATTAGTTGAAATTTTACCTAAAATTCCAAAAGATAGACTGCTACTTGAAACTGATGCTCCATATCTTACTCCAGAGCCTTATCGCGGTAAAAGAAATGAACCTTTGTTAACTCAATTTGTAGCAAACAAAATGTGTGAAGTATTGAAATTATCAAGAAAAGAGCTTTTAGAAATTTGTTTTAATAATTCTGAAAAATTATTTTTTAAAGGTTATTGATGAAAAAAATTTTATTGTGTTTTTTAATATGTTTTAATTTTCTTTTTGCACAAATTAATACTCCTGAATTTTATGAAAGACAAATGAATGTTTTAAGAAATTTGGATATTAATCCAAGTTTTATTAGTGATTTGATTTTTGTGCAAACTCAACAAGATATAAAATCAAAACACGCTCAAACTTTAATAGATAGTATGCAAAATTTTTCAAAAGTTACTCCTATGATAAGAAAAATTTTAGCCCAGCAGGAAGTTCCTGATGAGATTTTGTATCTAGCTATGGTTGAATCAGGCTTGAAAACTCATAGTGTTTCTAATGCCAAGGCTGTAGGGGTTTGGCAATTTATGCAACCAACAGCTAGAAATTTGGGTTTAAGAATCGATGCTTATGTTGATGAAAGGCGTGATCCGGTCAAATCAACTTATGCCGCTACAAATTATTTAAAAGAGTTAAAAGAAGAATTTGGCAAATGGTATTTAGCGCTTTTAGCTTATAATTGTGGAAATGGTAAACTAAGACAAGCTATCAAGCAAGCAGGAAGTGATGATTTAAGTGTTTTATTGAACCCTGATAAGAAATATCTTTCTTTAGAAACTAGAAATTTTATAAGAAAAATTTTAACGCTTGCTTTTTTAGCCAATGATAGGGATTTTTTACTAGATAAAGATGCGTCTTTAATGAATTATGCTTTAAGCAACGAATTCGCAAAAGTTGATGTGCCTTCTTCTGCATCTTTAAAAGAAATAGCTAAAAATTTAAATATGGATCTTGCAACTTTTAAGAAATATAATCCACAATTTAAACATAATTTTACGCCTCCTGGTAAAGGGTATTATATGTATATACCACTTAATAAAGTAGCATTTTTTGATAAAAATTTTAAAGCAGAAAAACTTGCGAAGGTTGATACAACTATACCTATGACAAGAACTTATATTGTTAAGTCTGGTGACTCTTTATATAAAATAGCAAAAAATTATAATATAAGTGTTGATGAAATTCGAGAATTCAATAAAATAGCAAAAAATCATCTTAGTATTAATCAAAAATTAATTATACCAATCAAGGAGAATAAAAATGCAAATAAAAACAATTACACTAAAGTTGTCAGCCGTTAGTTTAGGGGCTTTATTTTTTAGTGGTTGTTTAGGCACTAGTTTTTTTTCTAGCTTGGATAATGCTCAAGTGTATTATCCTTCAAATGATTTTAAAAGCAGTCCTAGTTCTTCAGGGACTAAAGGAACGATGAAGCCTTATACTATCAATGGTAAAACTTATTATCCTACTGTTGTAGCAGTAGGCGAAACTGCTGATGGTATTGCGAGTTGGTATGGGCCAGGCTTTCACGGCAAGAAAACCTCTAATGGCGAAACCTATAATCAAAATGCTTTAACCGCGGCTCATAAAACTTTACCTATGAATACCATCTTAAAAGTAACCAATCTAAATAACAATCGTCAAGTTACCGTTCGTGTGAATGATAGAGGTCCTTTTGTGAATAATCGTATTATAGATTTATCAAAAGGAGCTGCTAGTCAAATTGATATGATTGCTTCAGGAACAGCTCCAGTAAGGCTTGAGGTTATAGGGTTTGGATCAAGTAATTCGGGTAATAATATTGTACATTCTAATGTAAACTATGGAAATAGTGGAGAGATTGCAAATAATGGACAAATTTATGAAGGTGGAAATTTCATGGTTCAAATTGGAGCCTTTAAAAACCCAGCTGGGGCACAAACGATAGCAGCAAAATATAAAACTTATAGAACTTATAGCTCTACTATACGCACAAGCTCAGTGGATGGATTAAATCGCGTTTTCTTAACAGGCTTTAGAAGTGAAGATGAAGCAAGGGATTTTGCTGCAAGTGGTGCATTTGCAGGTGCATTTGTTGTAAGAGAGTAGAAATTATGACAGAATTGATTTTTTTGGATGTAGATGGCTGTTTAACTGATGGGAAGATTATTTATACTTCTAATGGAGAATTTATTAAAGAATTTGATGTAAAAGATGGAGCGGCTATCGAGGCTTGGCTAAAGCTTGGTAAAAAAATTGCTATTATTACAGGTAGAAATTGTCCTTGTGTTGAAAAAAGAGCTAAAGATTTAAAAATAGAAATTTTATATCAAGGCATCAAGGATAAGTTAGCTTGTGCAAAAGAAATTTTACAAAAACTTAATTTAGATTTTTCTCAGTGTGCGGCTATTGGGGATTATTTTAACGATAAGGCTTTGCTTGAAAGTGTAGGACTTAGTTTTAAGCCAAAAGATGGTCATAAAGATTTAAATGTAGACATAGTGCTTAGCAAAAAAGGTGGTAAGGCTGCTGTAGCACAGATGATAGAAATTTTAGTAGAAAAAAATCATCTAGAAGAAGAATGGAATAATCTTTGGCTATAAAAATTTTTGGAATTTTAATTGCTCTTTTTACAATTACTTTTACGATTTTAAGTTTGCAAGATCCGTATTCTTTGAATTTGCAAACTAATGCTTTAAATTTTAAAAATATTGAGGCTAAAAATTTGAAAGCTTATGAGAGTAATGCTAGTACAATTAAGGCATATTATAAGGCAAATTCTTGGGTGAGATATGCAGATAGAGATGAATTTAATGATTTTATTACTTTAAATTTAGATTTTAATCTTAGTGCGAATCGTTTAGAGTTTTTCAATAAAGATATGGGCAAGGTTTTGTTTAAAGGAAATGTTACTTATATAGGTTCTAATAATGTCAAAATTATTTCTCAAGAGGTAGAATACCAACCTAAGGATAAAATTTTACACACAAATACTAATTTTAAAGCTCTAATTAATGGAAGTATTATTAATGGAAATACTTTAAACTATGATACAAAAAACAAAATTTTAAATATCCAAGGAGTAAACGCGTGGTTGCAAGACAAATAATTTTATTGTTAGTTTGTGTAAGTGTAACTTGGGCAACTCAAATTGAAGTAAAAGCTTTAAATTTTTACTCAGATGAAAATAAGGGTGAAAGTATTCTTAGTGGAAATGTAGAAGTAATTAGGGGTGATGATATTTTAAATTCTGAAAAATTGATTATTTATACGGATAAAAATCGCAAACCTATTCGTTATGAAGCAATGCAAAATGCTACGTTTAAGATTGTTTTAAAGGGTAAAACTTATAAAGGTAGTGGAGATAAATTTATTTATAATGTTATTAAAGATACTTACGAGATTAATGGTCATGCTTATATAAATGAGCTTGGAAGCAATCAAAAACTTTTTGGTGATAAAATAATAGTCGATAGAAAAGCTAATATTTATCGAGTGGAGAGCAAGGATCAAAAACCTGCTCGTTTTGTGTTTGATCTTAAAGACAAATGATAATTAGTGCTAAATTTATCACTTCTTTAGTGAAATTTGATGAGAAATTGAGCTCAAATTTTAGTGAAGTAGCATTTTTGGGGCGTTCCAATGTCGGAAAAAGTTCTTTAATCAATTCTTTGTGTAAACAAAAAAATTTAGCCAAAAGTTCGGCAACTCCTGGAAAAACTCAGCTTATAAATTTTTTCGAAGTAACTTGCAAAAGAAATGAAGAAAAATTTAATATCAATTTTATCGATTTGCCAGGGTTTGGTTATGCAAAGGTTTCTAAAAATTTAAAAGAAATATGGAATCAAAACTTAGATGAATTTTTAAAATTAAGAACCTCGATAAAGTTATTTATACATTTAATCGACTCAAGACATACTCATTTAGAGATCGATGTAAATTTAAATGACTATTTGAAAAGATTTTTACGACCTGATCAAAAAATTTTAAAAGTTTTTACCAAATGCGATAAATTAAATCAAAGTGAAAAAGCTAAGTTAAAAAATGAATTTAAAGACTCTATTTTAGTTTCAAATTTGAATAAATTTGGCCTTGATTCTTTAGAAGATATTATTATCAATCAAACTTTAGGTCTTGATAAATGAGAAGAAATTTAAGTGCTTATAAAGCAAAATTTAATGGAGCTTATGTCTTTTTAGGATTTTTTTTTCTAATCTATCAGATTCTTGGTTCGACTTTTATATATGCTCCGTTACTTTATGGGATTTTTTTCTGTTATATGTTTTGCTTACTAGAAGAGAGAGAAAGAACTTTTTCAAAGCTTGATTTTAGATGGTATTTTTCTTTATTTTTTTTATTTTTTACTGATATAACTTATAATTTTTTTATTTTTTCATCTTGGTTGGCATTTTTTATTTTTTATTATCTTTGTGCAGATTGGATTAAGACAAATTTAAAAATTGGTAAATTTATCCCTGTTGTTTTTGTGCTTTGTGCTTACGGCATTATTTTGTTTTTGGATATGATATTGTCTTATATTGGAGATGAAAAAATTAAAATTTTAGGATGGGCGTATATTGTTTCAGTTTTTATAGAATGTTGTTTAGCTTATGTGTTTTTTAAAGGTAAAATTTAAATGAGAATGCGTTTAGTTGTTGGATTTATACTATTGTTTTTTATATTTTTATTAAGTCGTGTGTATTATTTGAGTATAAAATCAAATGTATATTATGAAGAACTTGCTAAACAAAATGCCATAAAAACTGAATTTTTAGCACCTGTTAGGGGTCAAATTACAGATAGAAATGGAACTTTATTGGCTATTAATGATTTGGGTTTTAGTATTTCTATTAAACCTTATTTAAGTATTAAAAAGTCAAATAAAGGAATTCTAGATAAAGAACTATCTGAACTTGCAAATTTATTTCCTGATTTAAACGCTAGTAAATTAGCAGAAATTTATAGGAGAAATGATTCTTACTATAATCAAGATTTTATTAAAGTTGTAGATTTTATACCCTACGATGAGATTATTCCGCATTATTCAGAGTTAAATCTTAATAAAACAATAAAAATAGATCCTGTTGTAAAAAGAAAATATCCTTTTGGAAAATTGGCTTCGCATATTATTGGGTATGTAGGTAAGGCAAATTTGCAAGATGTTCAAGAAAATGAAATAGCAAAACTTTCTAACTATACGGGAAAAAGCGGTATAGAACGCTATTATAATGATATTTTACAAGGAGAAAAAGGAACTAGGGTTTATAAGGTTAATGCCTTAAATCAAGAAGTAGAACAGCTTTCTTACACTCCTGCTATGTCTAATGATATAGAACTTACGATAGATATAGAGCTTCAGTCTTATTTAACTTTATTGTTTGAAGGGAATGCTGGAGCTGCTATAATTATGAATGTAAATGATGGATCTATTTTAGCTGCAGGGAGTTTCCCTGAATATGATCTTAATCCTTTTGTAACAGGGATCTCTTTTAAGGATTGGGACGAGCTTTCAAATAGTCTTGATCATCCTTTTGCAAATAAACTTATAAATGGATATTATCCTCCAGGTTCTGTTGTAAAAATGGGAGTAGGGCTTTCTTTTTTAAATTCTAAAAATATTAGCCCGTCGACTCAATATGTTTGCAATGGAAGCATTGAGCTTGGAGGTAGGTTTTTTAGATGTTGGAATCGATCAGGCCATGGACCTGTGGATTTAAAACATGCGATAAAATATAGTTGTGATGTTTATTTTTATAATGGCAGTTTGCAAGTTGGAATCGATCAAATAAGTGAAACTTTATCTCGCATTGGCTTTGGAGCGAAAACAGGGGTAGATTTACCTAGTGAATTTGTAGGGACTTTACCAAGCAAAGAATGGAAGATGCAAAGATATAGACAATCTTGGTTTCAAGGTGATACTTTAAATACAGCTATAGGTCAAGGTAATTTTCTTGCAACACCTATGCAAATTGCTAGATATACAGCTCAAATCGCAAAAGGTGGAGAGGTTATACCTCATTTTTTAAAAAGTATAGAAAATAATAATACAACTATAGAAAATCAAATGGATGAAAATAAAAAAGAAATTTTTACTTTATTTGAAAAGAGTCAATTGCCTTATATAAGAGATGCAATGTATGCCGTTGCCAATGAGCAAGGAGGAACCTCTTATCGTTATTTGCATAATCTTGATGTGAAAGTTGCAGCAAAAACAGGAACTGCTCAGGTTGTGGGATTTTCACAAACAGATAAAAATAGGGTCGATGAAAAACAATTTGAGTATTATACTAGATCTCATGCGTGGCTTACTTCTTATGCTCCTTATTCTAAGCCAAAATATGTAGTTACCGTTCTTTTGGAGCATGGTGGGAGAAATATTACTTCAGGGGCAACTGTAGCTAAAATTTATCAAAAAATGATTGAACTTGGATATTTTAAATAATTTTTAGTTGTAAATTGAGTTTTTCAAAAAAAAACTTTTTTAGCAATTGGTTTAAAAACCTTGTATTAAATAAATTATAAGTTTAATACAAGGAAAATTTATCTATATTAACAAAAGTATCTTAAAAGATGGCTTTTGTTCTTTTTTCAAGCCAAACTAGAGCTTTTGGATAATCACCTAGCTTAGGAGAAAGTTTTTCAAATACTTCTTTGTGGTAATTGTTTAACCACTCTTTTTCTTTTTCATCTAACATTTTTGTATCAATACAAGATATTTCAAAAGGACAAAGAGTAACAGGTTTAAAGTATAAAAACTCTCCAAAATCTTTATTTTTAGGATTTTCTACTTTGGTATGAATAACTAAATTTTCAAGTCTTATACCCCATTTACCTACTTTATAAATACCTGGCTCTATGGAGGTTAGCATACCTTCTTTGACTTTTGTTTTTTCAAGCACAGGGGATAGATAAGATAAAACTTGTGGACCTTCATGGACATTTAAAAAATATCCCACGCCATGTCCTGTGCCGTGTATATAGTCAATTTGTTCTTTCCATAAAGGTGCGCGTGTAATTGCATCAAGTAAGGGCATAGCTATATCTTTTGGAAAAATTGCACTGGAAATGGCAATATGTGCTTTTAAAACCAAGGTATAGTCATGAATTTGTTCTGCATTAGCCTTTCCTATTGGTACAACGCGTGTAATATCTGTTGTGCCGTTTTTATATTGTCCACCAGAATCAATAAGTAAAAGCCCATCTTTTTTAAGATAAGCAAAACTCTCTTTTGTGGCTTTATAATGTGGATATGCTGCGTTTTCGTTAAAGCCTGCTATAGTGGCAAAACTATCACTTATGTAGTGCTTGCTTTGTGCTCTAAATTCGCTTGCTTTAGCATCTATGTCTAATTCGCTTATTAATTCTTTATTTTCTATCGCTTCTTCAAGCCATGCAAAAAATTTACATAAAGCCACTCCATCTTCTATCATAGCATCTTGTATATGCGCTATTTCTTTTGTATTTTTAACTGCTTTTAAGTGAGTGCTTGGATTAATTTCTTGAATGATTTTTACGCTTTTATCTAAAGAATTTATGAGTAAAGCGGTCATTTTTGAAGGTTCAATAAGCAAATTTGTATTTGCAAGTTTTTCAAGCTCCATGATGATTTCATCATAATTTTTAAGCCAAAGCCCATCTAAATTTAATTTTTTTTCAAGTTCTGAATTTACTTTTTTCTGATCAACAAAAAGCAAAGCTTTGTCTTCCAAGATTAGCAAATGACTTAAAAATACAGGATTATAATTTACATCATTCCCTCTTAAATTTGTAAGCCAAGCTATATCATCAAGGCTGGAGATTAAATGAGAAGTAGCATTTAAATTTTTCATTTTTTGACGCACTAATGCTAATTTTTCTTTTCTTGAGTAAGAGCAGTATTCTAATTCGTGTTCATAAATTTTTTCTTGTGGTAAAGTGGGACGATCTTTCCAAAGTGGACTTATCAAATCTATATGTTTTAAATTTGCCTTGCAATTAATCTTTAAATCTTTTTGCAAAGATAAAGGTAAAAGTGCAAAATCGATGCCTAAAATTTGATCTTCGCTTAAATTTTTTTCCAACCATTTGGTAAAAGTATTTTTAGCATCTTGCTTTTGTAAAAGTATGCCACTACCTTCTAATTCCTTTTGTGCTTGAAGCCAATATCTTCCATCTACCCACAAAAAGCCCTCTTCTTGTGTGATAAGAACTGTTCCAACAGAACCCTTAAAGCCACTGATAAAGACTCTGTTTTTGTAATATTCTGGTAAATATTCGCTCAAATGCGGATCCGCGCTTAAGATGAGATAGGCGTCAATATTATTTTCTTTCATTAATCTTCTAAGTTCTAATACTCTTTGTTTGTAAATACTCATATTTTCTCCTTAATATTAATTTTTTAGTATTTTATTGATAGGTTTTTTGAGTATAAGTAAAATTATAACAGCACCAAGTAATATCCACATACATTGGTAAAATAAATTTGGCAAATAAGCTATATTTTCTTCACTTGCTTTACCACCTATGAATCCAGCTAAAGCATTGCCTAATGCACTTGCTACAAACCAAAGTCCCATGACTTGATTTTTGATTAAATCAGGGGCAACCTTAGCCATTATAGAGAGTCCAACAGGAGACACGCATAATTCCCCAAGTGTTAAAAAGAATATACTTATGATAATCCAAGCCATGGATATTGGCAAACCATTGTTGTTTATTAGATTTTGTGAAGCAAAGGTCATCATCATAAAACCAATGCCGGCAAATAATATTCCTAAAGTAAATTTTCCAATGGAAGAAAAATATATATTTTTTTTCTCTAAAAATATCCAAATATAACTTGCTATAGGAGCAAGTATGATGATAAAAATTGGATTAAAAGATTGAAACCAGTTTGTTGGAATTTTCCAATCAAAAATATTTCTATTTGTAAAATCTTGCGCAAAAAGATTATAAGCGGTAGGTTTTTGTTCAAAAGTGCTCCAAAAAAAAGTGGCTACAAAGAATAAAACAATTAAAATTGTTAATTGCTGTTTTTCTCTTTTATTTAAGGTTTTAAAAACAAAAAGATATATGAAATAAATTACCAAACATAGTAAAATTACAATTAGAAGTTTTTTTGATAGTATTATGGGATTAATATCTGCAAGATTAATAAAAATTAGAAAAAATCCAATAATACTTAACAAGCTTATACTTAGTATAGGAGTTAAATTTTTACTTTTTTTAAATGGTTGTTCCCAGTTTTGCCTTAAAGTACAATTTTTATGAAATTCTTCAAGTTCAGGGATAGCTTTAAAATATAAAATAAGCAAAGAGATTAGCATACCTAAACCTCCTATGCCAAATCCTAAATGATAATTCCATTTTGCTTGAACAAAACCACATATAAGAGGAGCAATGAATGCTCCAATGTTAATTCCTATATAAAAAATCGTATAGCCAGTATCGCATCTTGTATCATTTTGTTTATATAACATTCCAACTGTTACAGAAGCACTAGTTTTAAAAAATCCAGTACCAATAACGATAAAAGTAAGTCCTAGGAAAAATATAGGTGTGCTTAGAATAGATAAGGCTATGCTAATATGTCCTAAAGCTATAATAAAAGAACCTAGAAATAAAGCCTTTTTTTGCCCTAAATAATTATCAGTAATCCAGCCTCCAGGAAGTGCTGCTAAATACAAGCATCCTGCAAAAATGCCATAAATTGCCGAGGCGTATTCAGTGCTTATTCCAAGTCCACCTTTGCTTATGGTTGTTGCCATGAAAAGCACAAGTAAAGATCGTATGCCATAAAAAGCAAATCTTTCCCAAAGTTCTACCATTGATAGAGAGAATAAAGGCTTGGGATGACCTAGGAAATTTGCATCGAGTTTTTGTATTTCTTGTTTAGTCACTTCTCAATACCTTTCTTTTTTATGCTTAAAATATTTTAACTAATAGTAATAGAAAAATAATTAAATTACAATATTTTTAAATATTTTTTTTATAATAATATTTAAAAATATAACATTTTAATATTATTATAAATTAACAAATTTAAACATTAAATCAAGCTTTAATTTTAAACCCTGTGTATTGTATAGTTTTATTTTATCAATTTTTAAAGCTATAGGAAGATTTTCTAAATTTTGTATAAAATTGAGCAAGTCTTTAAAGTTGCCATTTAAACTTAGAGAAACATAATTATAGTGGATAAAATTTTTGTTTTCTTGGGAAAATTTTATTTCATTAATGGTTAAATTTTTGGATAAATTATTGATTTTTTTATTGAAAAAATCTTTATCATAAGAAAATAAATGCAATTTTTCTTTATAGTATTTTAATTTTTCTTCCTCTGTTTTTATCTGTTTTGTTAGCTTTGTTTCTATTTCTTTAAGATGTGAATTTTCTATTTTTGCTTCATTTAATGCAAGGTAATTATGCTCTACTAATGTTTTTTGAAAAATATCTTCCAAAAAGTGATCGTGAATTTTAAAAGCTAAAAACAAAGCACAAAGACAGATAAAAGAAATAAAAAGAAATTTTTCCCTAGGATTTAAATTCTGCAAAAATACTTCTATTTTATTCATGTATGACTTCTAATATGATATTCAATGTTTCTTCATTTTTATCAAGAATTTTAAAAGCAGAATTTAGATTTTCTAATGCTCTTTTAAAGTGGTTTTCATCGATAAAAGAAAGAATGATTTTTGTTTGTTTAAATTCAAGATTTGTGATTTTAAGTTCATTGGAGTTAAGCCATGATATGATTTGATTTAGAATGATTGCTTTATTTTTGTCTAAATTGATTTCTTTTGTTATGGTGGATAAAATATGAAATTGTTGTTGTGTAGATGATATTTTATTAGAAAGAGTAAAGTTTAAATCTTGTATGTTTGTTAATAATTTTTGCTTATCTTGTTTTAGTTTAGAAATTTCTTCTTGTATGATAAAATTTTTATTTTGAATTTCCTTATTTTGTTTGTATTCTATAAAATCTTTAAATAATAAAATCATCATACTAAGACTAAAGCTAAAAATAAATATTAATATAATTTTAAAAGAAATAGATATTTTTATTTTATTATGCTTGATAAAATTACAATTTTGATCTAGATTTTTTATACTATATGAACTTAATTTCAATAAACTATTTTTATCAAGAATATCATTTAGATTTAAACATTTTATTTGAGATGAGAAGTAATGTTTGATTGTATCCAAATCCTGATAAAGTAGCAATTTGCTTTCATAGTGTTTTAAAAGTTCTATAAATCGATTTTGTTTAAAAAATAAATCCATATTACTTGGGTTGAAATTTTCGATTTTTTTAAGATTGATAAATTTTCCCTCTTGGTAAAAATATAAATATAAAGTTTGATCATATAAATTTAAAACACAATAATCACTTTCCTCAATAAATCTTTCATCAAACAAAGCTTGAAAAATTAAAGGCTCAGGAAAGCAAAAACGACTTTTTTTCAATTTGTAAACAGGCGCTAAAAAACAATGATAAATTTCATTATGTTTAAAAAAAGCTATTTGGTAGTCAAAGGGTTTGCTTAGCTTAAAATCTGCAGTTAAATTGTTAAAAAGTTCATCTTCTTTGGATATTCCTGTTCTTTGAGCATAAAGCAAATCTGTAGATTTTATAAAATTTATTTTATTTAATGAATTAATTTTCATCATTTAAAAGTTTTTTTAAAAATTCTTCATCTTTTTGCCAGTTTTTTTTCACTGTTACGAAAAGCTTTAAAAGTACTTTTTTTTGTGCAAGTTTTGAAATTTTAAAGCGTGCATCTTTGCCTATTCTTTTTAAAGTTGCCCCTTCTTTTCCTATAAGCATACCCTTGTGAGAGTTTGTATCTGTGATGATATTGGCTTCTAGGATTAAAAGATTAGGCGTGTCTTTGGTGCGATTGATAAGCACTTCGCTACTATAGGGAAGCTCATCGCTTAAATTTTCATAAATACTTTCAAGTATGAAATCTCTATAAAGTTCTTTTTCGCTACTCGCACTTAAAAATTCAGGATCATAAAAATATTCATGTTCGTCAAGATATTTTACTATCTCATCTAACAAGCCTTTTTTATAGCTTTTTTTCTTAGAAGAATAAGGAATGATAGCTTTAAAATGTTGGCTAAATTTTGCATATTCGCTAAGTTTTTTTAAAAGTGTAGCATTGTCGGTTAAATCTACTTTATTTAAAGCGATGATATGTGGTACTTGTGGGTTTAGACTAAGAAAATTTTCATAGTCTTTTGTACTATCAAAAACACTCGCCACAAATAAAATCACATCACAATCCCCTATAGATTTAATAGCACTTTGGACAAGCAGTTGATTAAGCGTAGTACCGCTTTCGTGAAGTCCTGGGGTATCGATGAAAATGATTTGATTTTTTTCATGCATCACTATGGCTTTGATTTTACGTCTTGTGGCGTTTTGTTTGTGAGAAACTAGGGCGATTTTTTCTTCTAATAAGGAATTGATTAAAGTACTTTTTCCTGCATTAGTACGCCCTATGATACTAACAAAGCCACTTTTCACAAAATATACCTTGCAAGATCTTTATTTTCTATGATATCTCCGAGTTTTTCTTCTACCATTTTTTTATCCACTACGAATTTTTTACCTGCATACTCATCAGCTTCAAAGCTTAAATCTTCAAGTAATTTTTCTATCACAGTATGCAAGCGTCTAGCACCTATATCTTGCATTTCTTCATTGGCTCTTGAAGCTATTTTTGCTATTTCTTTAATGGCTTCATCATCAAATTCAAGTTCTAAATTTTCAGTTTTTAAAAGCTGAGAGTATTGTTTTAAAAGTGAATTTTTAGGGCGTGTTAAAATTTCATAAAGAGCTTTGTCATCAAGACTATCTAATTCCACTCTTAAAGGAAAGCGTCCCTGAAGTTCAGGGATAAGATCACTTGGTTTGCTAAGATGAAAAGCCCCTGCAGCGATAAAAAGAATATGATCGGTTTTTAAAGTACCTATTTTTGTTTGTACATTTGATCCCTCGACTATAGGAAGTAAGTCTCTTTGCACCCCTTCTTTACTTGGATCTTGGCGGTTTGAATTCCCGCTTGAAACAGCGATTTTATCGATTTCATCAATAAAAATAATACCTTCATTTTCCGCTCTTTTTAAGGCTTCGCTTTTGATACTTTCTTGATCTAGGATTTTTTCTCCTGCTTCGTTTTTTAAAGCATTTTTAGCGTCTTTGATTTTCATTTCTTTTTTGACTTTTTTACTGCCAACGCCTATAACCTTAACTATATCTTGCATTGCACCCATTTCAGGAGGTAGGTTAGGATTGGTATCAAACATATTTTGTGAAATTTCTATCTCTATGGTGCTTTCATCAAGATCGCCATTTCTTAGTTTAGTTCTCATTTTTTCAAGACTGTTTTTATATTCTTCTTGTTTTTCATCGCTGATACCCTTTGGTAAAGGTGGTAAAAGTTTTTCTAAAATTTTATTTTCTATAAATTCATCGATTTTATCTTTGTTTTTTTCTCTTTGCTCATTTTTTACCAAATTTAAAGCTGCATTGGCAAGATCTCTTACCATGCTTTCCACATCACGACCTACAAAACCTACTTCAGTATATTTACTCGCTTCGATTTTGATGAAAGGAAAGCCCATCATTTTAGCTAAACGCCTAGCGATTTCTGTTTTTCCCACACCTGTAGAACCTATCATTAAGATATTTTTAGGCACGATATCATCTTGCAACTCAGGGCTAAGTTGCATTCTGCGGTAGCGATTTCTTAAAGCTATAGCTATGATTTTTTTAGCTTTTTTTTGTCCTATAACATAATCATCTAAAAATTTAACAATTTCTTTTGGAGTTAGATTCATTTCTCATCCTCGATTACATAAGTTTTGATATTGGTATTAGTATAAATGCAAATTTCACCTGCGATTTGAAGGCTTGATTTTACAAGTTCTTCTTCATCTAAATTGGCATGTTTTGCTAAGGCTCTAGCAGCTGAAAGTGCATAGTTTCCACCACTTCCTATAGCTGCGATTTGCCCATCTTCAGGTTCGACCACATCGCCTGTACCAGAAAGTAGAAAAATGTGATTTCTATCAAGTACAAGCATCATGGCTTCAAGTTTTCTTAGGTATTTGTCTTTTCTCCATTCTTTAGAAAAGTCAATCGCTGCTTTTAAAAGATCGCCTTTAGAACTTTGAAGGAGATTTTCAAACATATCAAAAAGATTAAAAGCATCAGCTGTTGATCCTGCAAAACCTGCTAAAACTTTTCCATTATTAAGTTTTCTAATCTTTACAGCATTGCCTTTTAGCACCGTATTTCCAAAGCTTACTTGTCCATCTCCGCCGATTACGGATTTATTTTTACCTTTGTAAGCTAAAATCGTTGTTGCGTGAAACATTATTCTGCCTTTATATTTATGTTAAATTTAGCATGGATTGCGTGTCCAAGTTTTACGCTTACTTCGTGGATTCCTAAGCTTTTTAAGGTGTCGCATTCTAAGCTTTTTTTATCGATTTCTATATGGCTTTGTTCTTTTAGGGCGTGAGCGATTTCATCTTTGGTTACGCCACCAAACAAACTTCCATTTGCACCTACGGGTTTTGAAATTTCAAGAGTGATTTTGCCAAGTTCTTCTTTGAGTTTTTCTAAATTTGCGATTTCAAAGCGTAAATTTTCAGCCTCTTTTTTCTTGTCGCTTTCGTATTTTCTTAAAACTTCATTAGTAGCTGCTTTAGCAAAGCCTTTAGCGATTAAGAAATTTTGTCCGTAGCCGTCTTTTACTTCTTTTACTTCTCCTGCTTTTCCAAGTGCTTTTACATCTTTGATTAATAATACTTTCATTTTATTCCTTTATTAAAATTTTCTTCCATTTTTTCCTGCAATGATAAAACGCAAAGCATTAAGCTTAATAAAGCCTGCTGCGTCTTTTTGATTATACACTTCATCTTCTTCAAAAGTACAATAAGCTGCGTTAAACAAGCTATCATTTGCACTTTCGCGTCCTATAACCATCACATTGCCTTTATAAAGCTCGAGTTTTACTCTACCATTGGCATGAATTTGAGACTCATCGATTAAGGCTTGAAGCATCATTCTTTCAGGCGAGAACCAATAGCCATTATAAATTAAACTTGCGTATTTTGGCATGAGTTCATCTTTTAAGTGTGCTGCTTCTTTATCAAGCGTGATGCTTTCAAGAGCTCTGTGTGCTTTTAAAAGTATAGTACCGCCTGGAGTTTCGTAACAACCACGACTTTTCATTCCTATATAGCGATTTTCTACTATATCAAGGCGTCCTATACCATGTTTGCAGCCTAGTTCGTTAAGTTTGGTTAAAAGTCCTGCAGGACTTAGTTTTTCTCCATTTATCGCTACTAAATCTCCTTTTTGGAAATCAAGTTCTATAATTTCACTTTCATTTGGAGCGTCTTTTGGGCTTTTACTCCATCTCCACATATCTTCTTGGGGTGCGTGTGCAGGATCTTCTAAAACAAGTCCTTCATAAGAAATATGAAGTAAATTTGCGTCCATAGAATAAGGAGATTTTCCTTTTTTCTTAGAAATATCAATACCGTGTTTTTGTGCATAAGCAAGGAGTTTTTCGCGACTGTTTAAATCCCACTCACGCCATGGAGCGATGATTTTTAAATCGGGATTAAAAGCAAGATAACCAAGTTCAAAACGCACTTGATCATTTCCTTTGCCTGTGGCACCATGACTTACCGCATCAGCACCTGTTTGCAGGGCAATTTGTGCTTGAGTTTTTGCTATAAGTGGTCTTGCTATACTTGTTCCTAAAAGATATTCTCCTTCATAAATCGCATTGGCTCTAAACATAGGAAATACATAATCTTTAACAAATTCATCTCTTAAATCTTTAATGAAAATATTTTCTTCTTTTATACCTAAAGAAAGGGCTTTTTTTCTTGCAGGTTCGAGTTCTTCGCCTTGACCAATATCTGCTGTAAAAGTTACAACTTCACAATTAAACTCATCTTGAAGCCATTTTAAAATGATGCTCGTATCAAGCCCCCCAGAATACGCTAAAACTACTTTTTTTACTTCATTTTTCATAAGATATCCTTTGCTAAAATAGATTTGAAAATTGTAAAATTGTATCCAAATTTCATTAAAGAAAAGTTTTTACTTGCTATTTTCTTAAAAAATAAAGCAAAGGCGTAAGCAAATTTTGTTCCAAAAATTGATTTTTTTTGCTAAAATTGCTTTTATGAGAGTAGATAAATTTTTAAATGTAGTTAATATCACGAAAAGAAGAGCTATTTCTGAAGATATGTGTAAAAGTGGCATAGTGGGGATTAATGGCGTTATTGTTAAAGCGAGTAAAGAGATTAAGGTGGGTGATATTATCACTTTACATTTTATTGAATACACTCAAAAATATAAAGTCCTAGCTATACCTAGCACGAAAAGCATTCCTAAAAATGCACAAAATGAATATGTGGTAAAATTATGAAAGAATTTATTTTAGCAAAAGATGAGATCAAAACGATGCTTCAAATAATGCCTAAAGAAGGTGTTGTTTTGCTTCAAGGAGATTTGGCTAGCGGAAAAACAAGCTTGGTGCAAGCTTGGGTTAAATTTCTTGGTCTTGATGCAAGGGTAGATTCTCCAACTTTTTCCACTATGCAAAAATATGAAAATCATGATATTTGCATTTATCATTATGATATTTATCAAGAAGGTTTAGAAGGACTTTTAGCGAATGGTTTATTTGAAAATTTTTTTGAAAAAGGTTTACATTTGGTTGAATGGGGCGGTGAAAATTTGAAAAAAACTTTAATGAAATTTGGAATTTCTACTATCCAGATTAAAATTAGCATTAAAGATAATAAAAGAAAGTATGAAATTTATGAGTAAATTAGAAATTGTAAATTTAGAAAAAATTATTAAAAAAACTAAGATTATACATGGAATTTCTTTAGAGGTTAATAGCGGAGAAGTTGTAGGACTTTTAGGGCCAAATGGCGCAGGAAAAACAACAACTTTTTATATGATATGTGGACTTATTTCTCCAAGTAGTGGAAAAGTTCTTTTAGATGGTTTGGATGTAACAAAAGATCCTTTAAACAAAAGAGCTAGATCAGGGATAGGTTATCTACCTCAAGAAAGTAGTATTTTTAAGGATTTAAGTGTAGAAGATAACCTGCTTTTAGCGGCTCAGATTTTTTATAAAGATAAAAAAATTTTACATGATAAAGTTGAGCAAATGCTTGAACTTTTAAGTATAGAACCTATTCGTTTAAGGAAAGGTTTAAGTTTAAGTGGAGGTGAAAGAAGGCGTTGCGAGATCGCTAGAAGCTTGATGTGCGAACCTAAGTTTTTGCTTCTTGATGAGCCTTTTGCAGGTGTTGATCCTATAGCAGTGGCTGAAATTCAAACTTTAATTAAAGAGCTTAAAAGATTAGGGATTGGGGTTTTAATTACTGATCATAATGTGCGTGAGACTTTGGCTATTTGTGATAGAGCTTATGTTATAAGATCAGGTTCTTTACTTGCTAGTGGGAATGCTGATGAAATTGCAACCAATAAAGACGTGAAAAAGTATTATTTAGGAGCGGAGTTTAAACTCCTTGATTGATGTTAAAGCAAAAAATCACTCAAGCACCCAAGACTAAAATTTCTCAAACTTTACGCTCTTGGTTGCCGATTTTACAAGCAAACATAGAGGATTTAAAAGAAAATTTAGATAAATTTGCTGAGGATAATCCTTTCTTAAATGTTCAAGATTCGATACAAACTCATGATAAGGGTAAGAATTATTTTGATTCATTTTATAAACATAATGTAAATTCGGCTTTTGTGGATAGTAAAGGACTTGCCAAAAAAAGTGTTTATGAGCTTTTAAATGAACAGATTCTTCCTCCTTTGTTTCCTACAAACAAATCTCAAGAACTTGCAAAAAAAATTATAGAATGCTTAAATGAGGAAGGATATTTTGAATACGATGAAGAATTTTTAAAAGAGTATTCTTTGGAAGAAATTGAGCGAGTAAGAGCAAGATTTAAATTTTTAGATCCTGTAGGAGTGGGAGCTAAAGATTATAAAGAAGCATTTTTATTTGCTCTTGAAAATATGGAGTTAGATGAAGATATTGATGAATTTTGTAGAATGTTGATTATGGATTTTGAAAATATACAAAACTATACCAAAGAGCCTTTATATAAAGAAGCATTAGCTGTACTTAAGCGTTTTAGCACTCCTCCTTTTTTGGAATATTTTGAAGATTCTCGTATAATTGTTCCTGATATTTTTGTTTATAAAGAAAATGGTGAAATTAAAGTAAAAATCAATGATGATTATTATCCTGAAATTTCAATCCAAACTGATGGTTTAGAGTATGATTTTTTAAATCATTACATCAAAGAAGCAAAAAATTTAGTTGATGCTTTAGCGATGAGAAAAGCTACTCTTTATAAAATAGGGCTTATGATAGTAGAATATCAATATGATTTTTTCATGGGAAAAGAGATAAAACCTATGACTTTTAAGGATTTAGCACTTGATTTAGAACGTAATGCTTCGACTATATCAAGAGCTGTGGCAAATAAATATTTAAGTTGTGAAAGAGGACTTATTCCCTTGCGTGATTTTTTTGCTTTTGCTCTTGATGAAGAGGGAGAGACTTCAAATGTAGGTGTTAAAGAATTTGTGGCAAATTTAGTAAAGAATGAAGATCGCAATAAACCTTTAAGCGATAGTAAAATTTTAGAATTAATCAAAGAAGAATTTAAGGTCGATATAGGACGAAGAACTATTACAAAATATCGCAAACATCTTAATATAGCAAGCTCTACAGATAGAAAAAAAATATATGAACTTGAAGGATAAAATTCTATACAATCTGTCAAACCCATTACGCTTGTGTTTTATATTTAAATTTAATTTAAATAATTTAAAAAATTGTTATTTTTATTTTTATAAATATTATTCTTTAATTTAAAAATGTGATACAATAATAACTGTTTTTAAATATCAATTTTCAAAGGAGTTAAAATGGACTTTTTAACAAGCCTTAGTGAGGGAGGGCAATTTGCAGTCCAAATCATTATCGTTTTAATTTGTCTTTTTTACGGTGCAAAAAAAGGCGGTATAGCGCTTGGTTTGCTTGGTGGTATAGGTATTTTAATGCTTGTATTTGCTTTTCATATAAAGCCTGGAAAACCAGCTATAGATGTTATGCTTACAATTTTAGCGGTGGTGGTTGCGAGTGCAACTTTGCAAGCGAGTGGTGGTTTAGATGTTATGCTTCAAATAGCAGAAAGAATTTTAAGACGCAATCCTAAGTTTTTAACAATACTAGCACCTTTTGTAACCTGCTTTTTGACTATACTTTGTGGAACAGGACATGTGGTTTATACTATTATGCCTATTATTTATGATATAGCGATTAAAAATGGTATTCGCCCTGAGCGTCCAATGGCAGCAGCTTCTATATCATCACAAATGGGTATTATTGCATCTCCTGTATCTGTGGCTGTTGTGAGTTTGACTGCTTTGCTTTTAAATGCTAATCATAAATTAGCAGGTTTTGATGGTTATATCAATCTTCTTCAAATTACTATACCTAGTACATTATTTGGTGTATTGTGTATAGGAATTTTTTCTTGGTTTAGAGGAAAAGATTTGGATAAAGATGAAGTATTTCAAGAAAAACTTAAAGATCCTGAATTTAAAAAATATGTTTATGGGGATTCTAAAACACTTTTAGGTGTTAAACTTCCAAAAAGCAATTGGGTTGCAATGTGGATTTTCTTAGGAGCTATTGCTTTAGTAGCTTTATTGGGTGTATTTGATTTTTTGCGTCCAAACTGGGGACAAGTTGTAAAAAATGGCATTCCTCAAGTAGATGCTTTAGGTAACCCTAAAATGGATGTTTTATCCATGGTTTCAGTTATTCAGATGTTTATGCTTTTAGCAGGTTCTTTGATTATCATCTTTACTAAAACAGATGCAAAGAAAATCGGCTCTAATGAAATTTTTAAATCAGGTATGATAGCGCTTGTTGCGGTTTTTGGAATTTCTTGGATGGCTGATACTATGTTTGCAGTTCACACTCCTATGATGAAAGCAGCACTTGGAGATATAGTAAAAGAGCATCCTTGGACTTATGCTGTAATGCTTCTTTTAATTTCAAAATTTGTAAACTCTCAAGCAGCAGCTATTTCGGCTTTTGTTCCTTTGGCTTTAGGAATTGGTGTTGAACCTGGTGTAATTGTTGCCTTTGCGGCTGCTTGTTATGGGTATTATATTTTACCAACCTATCCAAGCGATTTAGCTACTATACAATTTGATAGATCAGGTACTACTCACATTGGTAAATTTGTTATCAATCATAGTTTTATTTTACCAGGTCTTATAGGTGTAATCACTTCTTGTATAGCAGGATATTTTATCGCTATGGCAGCGGGTTATCTTTAACAATTTTTAGCAGGATTTTTCCTGCTAAATTTTTCATTTGTCTTTTTATTTAATATAGATAAAAATTATAAATAAATCATAAAATTAGTATTAATCAAAATATAAGCTTAACAAGGATAGAATAAATCCTATTTTGAATCAATGAGAAAGGGCTATCCTATGGATGTTATCTTTGCTTTGCTTCTGCTTTTAGCTTTTGGTAGTTTATGGTTTTTTATCCGTTTTTGTGAAATTCAAACTAGGACACGCGGATGATATTTTTACTAGTTTTAAGCTTAATACTTGCTCTTTATTTATTTTATGCTCTATTATATCCTGAAAAATTTTAAAGGAAAAATATGCTAGAAATTTTAATAACACTGATTATAGCTTTTATATTGGCTTTAATTTTTGGAAATTATCTTTATAAAATTGCAAGCTGTAAAAAAACTATTTTTGATTTTATTTTTAATCCAATTGATAATTTAATTTATAAAATTTGTGCAATTGATAGAAAAAATATGACTTGGCAAAAATATTCTTTGCATTTAATTGCTTTTAATGCCTTAGTGGCTATTTTTTCTTTCGTGATTTTTTATTTGCAAGATAAACTTTTTTTAAATCCCAATTCGATAAATTCTATGAAAGGGGATTTGAATTTAAATACTGTAATTAGTTTTATTACAAATACAAACCTTCAGCATTATAGTGGAGAGAGTGCTTTAAGTTTGCTTTCGCAAAATACAGGCATTTTACTTGCTATGTTTGTTTCAAGTGCAAGTGGATATTCTGCTTGTATGGCTTTTTGTCGTGCTTTATGTGGCATGCAAATGGGAAATTTTTATGAAGATTTTACGCGTATTATTACGCGTTTGATGTTGCCTTTAAGTTTTATTTTGGCTGTAATTTTTATCTCTGAAGGCGTAGTGCAAAACTATCACGCAAATTTTAGCGTGCTTACTTTAGAAAATAAATTTCAAAGTATTGCCACAGGTCCTGTTGCAGCTCTTGAGTCTATAAAACATTTAGGGACAAATGGGGGTGGTTTTTTTGGTGCTAATTCAAGTATGCCTTTTGAAAATTCTACTTCACTTACAAATTTTTTACAAATTTTATCTATGATGCTTATTCCTAGCGCCTGTGTTGTAGCTTTTGGATTGATGGTTTATCATAGAAAAGAAAGACAAGGTTTTGCTCTTATGGGAAAAGAAGGGGGAGTTATTTTTGGTGCAATGGGGATTATTTTTATCATTTCTTTGCTTTTAATTTATTTTAGCGAAAAAATGTCAAATCCAAATTTGGATTCTTTTGGTTTAAATGCAAATTTGGGAAATTTAGAAGGTAAAGAAATAAGATTTGGCACAGATGGTTCGAGTTTATTTAGTGCTGTAACTACTGCTTTTACTACAGGAAGCGTCAATAATATGCACGATAGTTTAAATCCTTTAAGCATCAGTGCTACTTTGTTAAATATGATGTTAAATGTAGCTTTTGGTGGCGAAGGAGTAGGGCTTATGAATATGATTATTTATGTGCTTTTAACCGTGTTTATTTGTGCATTAATGATAGGCAGAACTCCAGAATTCTTGGGTAAAAAAATAGAAAGCGCACAAATGAAGCTTATAGCTTTGGTAATTCTTATCCATCCTTTATTAATCCTTGTTTTAAGTGCATTAGCTGTTGTTTTTGCAAAAGATAGTATAAGCAATCCTAGCTTTCATGGCTTGGCTCAAATTTTGTATGAATTTAGTTCTTCGGCAGCAAATAATGGTTCAGGACTTGAAGGTTTAAAAGATGATAATTTATTTTGGAATTTAAGTACAGCTTTTGCTATGTTTTGTGGGCGTTATTTGGTTTTAATAGCTCAGCTTGCTATAGCTGGATCGCTTTTGGCTAAAAATACACAAGAAAATACTGCAAATTCTTTAAAAACGGATAATTTAACTTTTATGTTTGTGCTTGTTTGTATTATATATATTTTTGCTGCACTTACTTTTTTTCCAGTGCTTACTTTATCAAGCGTTGCAGAATATTTATCTTTATGGCATTAAGGAGAGTCAATGTCTAAAAAACAAAATAAACTCATTACAAAAGAAATTTTAAATAATGCCATAAAAGGAGCATTTTTAAAATTTGATCCACGTTTTATGATAAAAAATCCTGTTATGTTTATGGTGGAAGTTGGATTGATTCTTACTTTGATTTTAAGTATTTTTCCTACTTTGTTTAATGGAAATTCTGATGAAAGAATTTATAACATCTTAATCACTTTTATTTTATTTGTAACCTTGCTTTTTGCAAATTTTGCAGAAAGTATTGCAGAAGGAAGGGGTAAAGCCCAAGCAGCTACCTTAAGACAAAGTAAAAAGGATTCTAAAGCTAGACGCATAAAAAGTGATGGCAGTGAAGAAATGCTTAATTCTAGCGAGTTAAAAATAGGTGATATAGTTTTAGTTAAAGCAGGTGAACTTATACCTAATGATGGAGAAATTATAGAAGGTGCTGCAAGTGTTGATGAATCAGCTATTACAGGTGAAAGTGCTCCTGTTATGCGTGAAGCGGGCGGTGATTTTTCTTCTGTTACAGGTGGGACTACGGTTTTAACTGATTTTTTAAAGATTAAAATTTTAGTTGGAGCTGGGGAAAGTTTTTTAGATAAAATGATCAATCTTGTAGAAGGTGCTGCGCGTCAAAAAACTCCAAATGAAATTGCTCTTAATACTCTTTTAATTGTGCTTAGTTTGAGTTTTCTAGTAGTGGTTGTAAGTTTATATCCTTTTATGCAATTTTTAGGCGTGAGCTTGCCTATTTCGTGGTTAGTAGCATTGCTTGTATGTCTTATTCCTACAACTATAGGGGGGCTTTTATCAGCTATAGGAATAGCAGGTATGGACAGGGTAACGCGTTTTAATGTGATCGCACTTTCAGGCAAGGCTGTTGAAAGTTGTGGTGATGTTGATACTATGATTTTGGATAAAACAGGAACGATTACTTTTGGAAACCGTTTGGCAAATGAATTTTATGAAGTTCAAGGTATAAGCAAAGACGAAATGATTAAAGCTTGTGTTTTATCCTCTTTAAAAGATGAAACTCCAGAAGGCAAAAGCATAGTTGCATTGGCTCAAAAAATGGGTTATGAATTAAAAGGTAATGATATTAAAGAATTTATCGAATTTAGCGCTCAAAATAGAATGAGTGGTGTGGATTTGCAAGATAATACAAAAATTCGCAAAGGTGCTTTCGATGCTATAAGAGCTTATATAAGCGAAATGAATGGAAAAATTCCTAGCGATTTAGAAACTAAGGTAATGGAAATTTCAAATCTTGGTGGCACTCCTTTGGTAGTGTGTAAAAATGAAAAAATTTTAGGAGTGATTTATTTAAAGGATACAGTAAAACCAGGACTTAAAGAGCGCTTTGATGAGCTTAGAAAAATGGGCATAAAAACTTTAATGTGTACTGGAGACAATCCTTTAACAGCAGCTACTATAGCCAAAGAAGCAGGGCTTGATGGATTTATAGCAGAATGCAAGCCTGAAGATAAAATAGAAGCCATTAAAAAAGAACAAGCCCAAGGTAAGATAGTAGCCATGACAGGAGATGGAACCAATGATGCTCCAGCTCTTGCACAAGCTGATGTAGGTATAGCTATGAACTCAGGAACTCAAGCAGCCAAAGAAGCAGCCAATATGATAGATCTTGATTCTAATCCTACTAAAATTTTAGAAGTGGTTGAAATAGGAAAAGGTTTGCTTATTACTAGAGGCAGTCTTACAACTTTTAGTATGGCAAATGATATTGCTAAGTATTTTGCTATTTTACCTGCTATGTTTAGTGTGGTTTTACCTCAAATGCAAATTTTAAATATTATGCATTTGGCTACCCCGCAAAGTGCTATTTTATCAGCACTTATTTTTAATGCTATTATTATACCTTTGCTCATACCTATTGCTATGCGTGGAGTTAAATTTAAGCCTATGAAAAGTGAGTATTTGCTTTTAAGAAATTTGAGTATTTATGGTTTAGGTGGTATGATAGCACCTTTTATAGGGATAAAAATAATTGATATTCCTACAGCTTGGATACTTAGAATTTTAGGAGTGTGATATGCTTAGAACTTTGCTTAGTTTTTTTGTGGTAATGCTAATATTGTGTACTCTTATTTATCCTTTTGCTTTAAATACAGTTGCAAAATTTATTTTTCCTTATCAATCAAGTGGAAGTTTAGTGGATAAAGAAGGTCGTCCGACTTTGGATATAAGCAAAGCGGTAGGTTCAAAGCTTTTGGGTCAAGATTTTAATAAGCCTTATTTTCTACATTCAAGAACATCTGTGTCAAATTACAATACAAGTGATACAAATGAAAGCAGTGTAAGTTCAGGTGGATTTAATTATGCTATGTCAAATCCTGCTTTGAAAGAGCGTGTGCAAAAAGATTTGCAAAAATTTTTAGATGAAAATCCGCAAATTACAAAAGAACAAATTCCTTTGGATTTGTTAAGCGCTTCAGGATCAGGTCTTGATCCTCATATCAGTCTTCAAGCAGCCCTAGTGCAAATTCCTAGGATAAGTCAATCTTCAAAAATCACCAAAGAAGAATTAGAAAAAATCATTCAAGAAAATACAGAGTCTAAATTTTTAGGGATTTTTGGGGAAGAAAAAGTTAATGTTTTAGCCGTTAATATAGCTATTGCTAAAGCCATGAAAAAAGAATAAACATGCAAAGACAAAGTCCTGAACAAATTCTTAAAAAACTTGAGGTTAAAGCCAAGGAAGAAGAAAAAAACAAACTTGCAAAATTAAAAATCTTCTTAGGTTATGCTGCAGGTTCTGGAAAAACTTATGCTATGTTAAGTGAAGCTAGAACTTTAAGGGATAATGGAGTTGATGTTGTTTTAGGCTATATAGAGCCTCACGATAGACCTGAAACAATGGCTTTAACACAAGGTTTTGAAAGTATAGCTAATCTTGAAATTCCTTATAAAAATATAGTATTAAAAGAATTTGATTTAGACGCTACCCTTAAGAGAAAACCTGCTTTGGTTTTAGTAGATGAGCTTGCACACACTAATGCTAAAGGTTTGCGTAATGAAAAGCGTTTTCAAGATATAGAAGAACTTCTAAAAGCAGGTATTGATGTTTATACTACTTTAAATATACAACATTTAGAAAGTTTAAATGATTTAGTCGCTAATATCAGTAAGATAGAAGTTAAAGAGCGTATTCCTGATCGTATTTTTGATGATGCTGATCAGGTTGAACTTGTTGATATTGAACCCAATAAGCTTTTAAAAAGAATGCAAGATGGCAAAATTTATAAGGAAAAACAAGCTAAACTAGCACTTGAAAATTTCTTTCGCCAAGAAAGACTTATAGCTTTGCGTGAGATTGCCTTAAGAAGACTTGCTTCAAGAGTGAATTTAAGAGCAAGTGAACAAAGGCTTATTAATGATGATTTAGCTTATCATACTGGAGAGCATATTTTAGTTTGTATTAATGCTTCAAATGCAAAGGTTATTCGTGCAGCTGCAAGACTTGCTTTAGCTTTTCATGCTAAATTGAGTGCGCTTTATATAAAAAATCCCAATATTAAAGAAGAAAAAGCCTTAGAAGAAAATATAGAACTAGCTAAAAGTTTTGATGCTGAAATCATTAGCGTATATGATGATGATATAGCAAGACAAATTGCAGAGTATTCAAGCCTTAGCAATGTTTCTAAAATTGTTTTAGGTAAAAATAAAGATAAAAAAAAGTTTAAAGAAGAGATTTTTGAAGCCGTTGCTAAAAAAGCACCCAATATTGATTTATATCTTGTTAATGAAAATCAAATTTCTACTCCTAAAATACGAAGTAAAAAAGGTTTTGATTTTTTAGGTTTTTTAAAAATCACAGGAGTTTTGCTTTTAGCAACTTTTATAGCTTTTGTATTTCATAAATTTAATACTCAGCCAAGTAATATAGTTATGATTTTTATTTTAGCAGTTTTTGCTTCTTCTTTTATTTCTGATAATAAAATTTTCGCCTTTTATTCTTCTTTGGTAAGTGTCTTGATTTATAATTTTTTCTTTTTAGAACCTATTTTTAGTCTTAAAGTTCATGATAGTGGAAATATTATTACTTTTACAACTATGTTTATAGTTGGATTTTTAACAGCTGTTTTTACTAGAAGATTAAAATTGCAATCTAAAGAACTCACTAAAAGAGCTTATAGAACAGCTATTTTGCTTGAAAATAGTGAAAAGTTAGCAAGAGTAAAAAGCAAACAAGAGCTTTGGGAACAACTTGGAAATCAAGCTTTAAAATTATTAAATTTACCTATTATTATTTATCCTATAAATAAAAACAATATTTTATCGAAACCTTTGTTGTTTTTTAACGATGATAAGCAAATGTTAAAAAATTGTTTTAGTGCTGATGAGATTGCTATTGCTCAATGGGTTGCAACAAATAAAGAAAGAGCAGGTGTTTGCACAAATACCCTGCCTAATGCCAATGCTATGTATTTACCTATAGAAGATGGAGAAAAAACTAAAGGGGTCATAGGTATAGTTTTAAAAGAAAAACGTCCCTTACAAGACTTTCAGTATGAAATTTTAAGTGCTTTACTTAATGAGGCAGGAGTTAGAACAAGGGATATATTTTTATTATAAATCCCTTAATTTATTAATCTCATCTCTAATAGCAGCAGCTTTTTCAAACTCAAGTGCTTTTGCTGCTTCAAGCATTTGCTTTCTTAATTCTTTGACAAGTTTTGCTCTTTCGCTAGCAGGCATTTTTTCTAGTTTTTTACCTTTGCGATAAATTTCGCCTAAATCCTCTTCATTTTTCAAGCTTTCTTCAATATGGCGTTTGACTGAAGCTGGCGTGATATTATATTTTTTATTATAAGCCATTTGAAGTTTGCGACGTTCATTGGTGGTATCCATAGCTTCTTGCATGGATTTTGTAATCTTTTTGCAAAAAAGCAAAACCTTACCATTAACATTTCTAGCTGCTCTTCCCATGGTTTGGATTAAACTTGTTGTACTTCTTAAAAAGCCTTCCTTATCTGCATCCATAATGGCAATGAGTGAAACTTCAGGTAGGTCTAGTCCTTCTCTAAGTAAGTTAATGCCAATTAGCATATCAAAAGCACCGCTTCTTAAACCTCTTATGATTTCATTGCGTTCTATAGCATCGATGTCTGAGTGCATGTATTTGACTTTTATACCAAGCTCTAAATAATACCTTGTAAGTTCTTCAGCGAGTTTTTTAGTCAGCACGGTTACTAAAACTCGTTCGTTCCTTTGTATGACTTTTTTAGCCTCATCAAATAAAATTTCAACCTGATTATCACTATCTTTTAACTCTATCAAAGGATCAAGCAGTCCTGTAGGACGCATGATTTGATGAAAGATGTTTTCTTTGCTAAGTTCAAGTTCTAAAGGTGCGGGTGTAGCTGAAACAAAAAGAAATTGACAATTTTTATGGATAAATTCATCAAACATTAAAGGACGGTTATCCAAGGCTGAAGGCAAACGAAAACCATAATCTACCAAGGTTTGCTTTCTGCTTCTATCTCCTGAAAACATACCTCTAAATTGTGGTAAAGATACATGGCTTTCATCAATTATAACAAGAAATTTTCTATCTTTAATCGCAAAATAATCAAAAAGCGTATAAGGAGTATCACCTTCTTTAAGTCCTGTTAAATGCCTTGCATAATTTTCAACGCCTTTACACATTCCTGTGCTTGTAAGCATTTCAAGATCAAATTCAACCCTTTGTTTAAGGCGTTGATATTCTACGAGTTTATTTTCATGTTCAAAATAAGCAAGGCGTTCGTTAAGTTCTGTTTTTATGTCTTTTATTGCTTGTTTTAATCTTGTTTCGCCCACGCTAAACTGGCTTGTAGGATAGAGTATGAAGCGTTTTAAATCTTTGCCTTTTTTATTTTCTAAAACATTGTAATGATACATAGCATCAAGCTCATCGCCAAAAAATTCAAGTCTTACTACTTCATCTTCATAATAAGCTGGATAAATGTCTATAATATCTCCTTGAACTCTAAAATCTGCACGATCAAAAAAATTATCATTTCTTTTATAACCCATATCTACAAGTTTTTTTAAAAGTTCTTTTTGTGAAATTTGCATACCTAGTTCAAAGATTAAAACCATGCCTATGTATTCATTTGGATTACCAAGTCCATAATTTGCCGAAACACTAGCTATGCAAACTACATCTTCATAACTTAAAAGAGAAGCAGTAGCGCTCAGTCTTAAACGCTCTAAGTCTTCATTGGTTGAGCTGTCTTTTTCTATGAAAACATCAGTGCGTGGGATATAGGCTTCAGGTTGATAATAATCATAATAAGATATAAAATATTCCACATGATTTTTAGAAAAAAAGCCTTTAAATTCGCTATAAAGTTGTGCACAAAGGCTTTTGTTGTGACTCATGATAAGAGTAGGTATATTAAGTTCTTTAATGATATTTGCCATGGTAAAGGTTTTTCCACTTCCTGTAACTCCTAGTAAGGTTTGATATTTGTTGCCTTTTTTTATACTTTTTACTATGCCTTTTATGGCTTCTTGTTGATCAGGACTGGGTTTAAATTCGCTGGTAAGTTCTAACATTTTTCTACTTTATTTTTATTTTTGAAAAAATTTTAAAAGAAAATGCTTTAATTAAAAATTAATTGACAATAAAAACCTAAATTTAAATTTTTTTCTGCTACAATATCAAATAATATTTTCCATAAATTACAAATTTCTTAAGAAGGCAAAAATATGTTTGATGAAAAAATAATCAATACTATGACAGATAAAGTAAATGAATTAATTGAAAAGTATAACGAAGTTTGCGAAGCCAATGAGGCTTTAAGAAATGAGCTTGTAAGCGTTAAAGCACAAAATGAAGCAAAAAGTAATCAAATCATGCGTTTAGAAGAAGAACTTAAATCTCGCAATATAGAAAGCGAAGATATTTATAAGAAAATAGAGGCTGTTCTTGGCAGATAATCTAAAACAAGTCATTGTTAATGTTAATGCAAAAGATTTCATTGTTAAGTGTAGTGAAGAATTTGCAAATTTTTTAGAAGATGATATCGCTTTGATTTCTGGCGGTACTAAAAAAATAGAACTTAAACGCTTTGTAGATGCGTTTGTTAAAAAAAGTTATGAAAATTATATTTTAGAAAGAGAACTTAAGAAACTAATAAAAGCAATCAATGAAGAACTCCCGACAAAATGAATAAAGCTTTTACTCTGCTTGAGCTTGTTTTTGTGATTTTGATTTTGGGAATTTTATCAAGCTTATCTTTATCTTTTACCAATACTACAAAAGATGAGGTTAAAATTTTAAAATTAAAAATGGACTATGAAATGCTAAGCTCAGCTCTTGCTTTAATGCGTAGTCAAATGAGACTTAAAAATTTAAATTTTCCAGAAATTTTAGATAATGCGCAAAACAATCAAGCCAAAGAAAAACTCTTTTATTGTTTAAATGATTGTGATTATTCTTTGCTTGATACACCTATTTACTCTGATTTTAAATCTTGGATAAAAATAGGTAAAAATCACTATAGATTTGCATTAAATGCCAAAGAGATGGTTGAATTTATTTATGATTCTAAAGAAGGTTTGTTAAAGTGTATAGGAAGTTCTAGATGCAAAGATCTGATATAAGATATTATGAACTTGCAATTTGTGGTTTGTATTTGGATAATTTAACTTTTCATAGTTTTGATGAAATCAAACCTTTAACACAAGTATTAGTGGATTTAAAAACTAAAAAAAACCTTAAAGCCATCGTGCTTAAAGAATGTCAAAAACCTGATTTTAAAACCGTAGAAATTAAAGAAATTACAGGATATTTTCTAACTCCTTTGCAGTTTGAATTGGCAAATTTTATTGTTTATTATTATGCTTCAAAACTTGGTTTTGTTTTGGGATTTTTTGAAACTAGTCCTAAGTATGAATGTCAAAAAATGTTTTTTAAAGATACCCCTAAGCTAAGCAATCAACAACAAAATGCCTTAAGTTTTCTTCAAAAAGAAAATAATTCCTTGCTTTTTGCTGATACGGGTAGTGGCAAGACTGAAATTTATATTTCTTTGATAAAAGAGTGTTTAGAACAGGGTAAGCAAGCTTTGCTTTTGATGCCAGAAATCGCACTTACTCCACAAATGAAAAAGCGTTTGGAAGTGTATTTTAAGGATAATTTTTTCCTGTGGCATTCTAAAATTTCAAAGAAAAAAAAGCAAGAATATTTAGAGCGTTTTTGCAAGGGAGAAGTGCTTTTAGTAGCGGGTGCAAGATCGGCTTTGTTTTTGCCTTTTAGAAATTTAGGACTTATTGTAGTAGATGAAGAACATGATCATTCTTACAAGGCTTCTAATCAGCCTTTTATCAATGCAAGAGATTTAGCACTTTTTTTGGGTCAAAAAAATAATATTAAAGTGGTTTTAGGTTCTGCAACCCCATCTTTAACGAGTTTTTACAAACAAAAAAGTTTTAGACTAAAAGGAACTTTTTTTGAGAGTAAAAAGCATTTTTTATATGATGAAAATGAGCTTGGTATAACGCCTATGCTTTTAAGTGAATTAGAAAAAAGTTTAAAACATCAAAAACAAGCTATAGTGTTTTTACCTACAAGGGCTAATTTTAGGCAAATCATTTGCAAGGATTGTGGGGAAACGATAAAATGTCCTTTTTGTTCTATTGCTATGAGTATGCATAAAAAGAAAAATGTTTTAAAATGTCATTATTGTAATTATACTTCTTTAATAGAGCAAAATTGTCCAAGTTGCAAAGGAGAAATGTTAGAAGCTAGAAAAATGGGGACTGCTGAACTTTTAGAGCTTTTGCAAAATGCTTTGCCTTTAGCAAAAATAGCAAAATTTGATAGCGATGAAATCACAAGCGTTAAAAAGCTTAATACTATTTTAAAAGACTTTAATGAAAATAAGATCGATATACTTATTGGCACCTCTATGCTTGCTAAAGGGCATGATTATCATAGTGTGGATTTGAGTGTGATTTTAGGGCTTGATGAGTATTTGTTGCGTCCTAGTTTTAGAGCGAGTGAAGAAACTTTAGCTTTAGCTATGCAAGTTGCTGGTAGAGCAGGGCGTAAAGGCGAAGCAAGAGTACTTTTGCAAACAAAAAATAGAGCTTTTTTTGAAAGGTATATAGAGGATTATGATGCTTTTTTGAAAGATGAATTAGAAAATAGAAAAGATCTTTATCCTCCATTTAAACGCCTTTTAAGAGTTCTTATAGAAGATAAAGATCAGCAATCCTCGAAAAATCTTTGTGAAAAATTTGTTTCTCAATTTAGAAATATCAAACAGGTAGAATTGGTAGGCTATGGAATTTGTGGAGTTGAAATGCTACATGGAAAATATCGTTTTTATTTATTACTTAGAAGTGAAAATCATAAAGTTTTAGTGGCAATTGAAAATTATATTTTGCAATTTAAAAATGTAAGCGCGGATATTGACCCTATTGATTTTATATGAAATTAATTTTTAAATCACTCATAAAATCAATTTCACACCAATTGCCATCAATTTCCACTGCTTTTGCATTATTGTATTTTTCAATTAAAACCTGCAAAAAACTTGTCATATACATATTTTCAAAATTTTTATTATCATATAAAATATCTCGGTCGAGCATTTCATAAAAAGCAATAACTTCAGAAAGAAATTGATAAGAAAATTTAAAAAGTCCTATATATTGAGCTTCTATCTCATCATAGACATTAGCTTTTTTTCCAAGTTCTATAATATAACCATTTGCCATCTTTAATGTTTCAGCATCTTCTAAAGGATTTGCAAAGCGTTTGCTCCAAAGCTTACGCCAAGACTTATCAACCACTATAGCAAGTTCTTCTTTGGCATTTATAAGCTTTTGCACGCAATCTTGAAAATAAACAATATCCGCATAAGAAATAATCAAATCTTGTTTTTCTTCGATGCATTTTAACATAAAATCTTTAGCGCAAAAAAAAGTATGAACCATATTGGTTTTATCATATTTTGAATTAATAAAAAAATGCTCAATATCATATTTATTAAGATAATTTTTTAGCACATCGTTTAAATATCCACCCACAACAGCTATTTCGTTTATACCTGCTGATTTTAAAGCTTCGATTTCATAATCTATTATTTTTTTATTTTTATACTCAACCATACACTTTGGTTGATCTTTTGTTAAAGGCATCAGCCTTGATCCAAAACCTGCTGCTAAGATAATTGCATTCATATTATTCCTTGATTAAACTAAACCACTCTTTTAAAATTTGAATATTATTAAGTCCATTTTCTCTTTCAATATGCCACATTATACCAAAAATATTTTCATATTTATGTTTAAAAGCTTCTATAGTATTATCTTTTGCTAAGCAAAGTTCTACAAGATCTTCACCTAATTTTTCAATAGCAAAATTATGAAAAGAATTGCTTATAAATTTTTCTTTTGAGAAAAATATTTTATGTTTGCCTATATGATTTTCACAAGGACTTATATGGCTGTTAAAATAATGAGCTATCATCTGAGCTCCTCTGCAAATTCCTAAAAGTGGTATTTTTTCTTTTAAACAAATTTCTATAACTTGCTTTTCGTATAAATCTCTCTTTTTAGATAAAACATTAGGACTATAAAAGCTTAAATCATTGCCACCGCTTAATATCACAGCTTTTACTAGATGTTTATAATGAGAAAAATCTATTTCATAGCTAAGAGGAAGAGGAGTAAAATTTTTAAATAAATCTTTATTAAATAATTTTCCCCAATCCAAAGCCAAACATTCTCTTTCTTCATGATAACTTTCGTTGCAAATAAGTCTTTGAGTAATACCTATAAACAAAATATTTGCTCACTTTCACATTCTATATTTATTTTTTTAGCTTTTAAATATTTTTCAAAATTTTCTTCTCCAACTCCTATAACAGCAGGCATTCCAAGTTCTGAGGCACGAATGGCCATATGTGAATTAGCACCCCCATAACATGTAATAAGTCCTGCTATATTTTTTGTAAATAAATAATCATATCCAGGATCTGCTGCATAAATTAAAACAATCTTTCCTTCTAAATCTTTATCATTTTCCTTCGCCGTAAATGCAGTAATGCTCTTTTGTGTAATAAAATTTGGAATAATACTATGATTATAAAAAGAAAAAATTTCATCGGCATTGCAAAGCAAAGAAGGAAGTTTTATAGCTTGTGTAAGTTCATATTCTTTTTTATTGCGATTAATTTCTTCTACAAACTGCTCTTTTGGATTTATAGAATAAAGACTAGAATAAAGATTTAAAATGCTTTTTATATCAAGATGAGCCAAATCTTCTTTTTCAATGCCATAATATTTGCCTAATTCTTCTATATAAACTATAGCTTTAGAAAGCAATCTAGTGAATTCAAATTTAACGAGCTCTCTACCCTCGATAGCCTGCTTTAAAAAATCAAAAAATTCACAAGCATTAATCTCTAATCCATGCTCTCTAAGTAAAGCATTTAAAGCTTTTGTCTTTTCTTTTGAAAAAACAAAAACTTTATCTTGTAAATAAACTTTACTATCTTTTTGATCCACATCAAAATAAAGTTCAAAATCTTCATCATATCTTGGAGATAAAATATTATAAGTTCCTGCTCTTAAGTGTCCAAAATCTTTCAAAAATTGATCTTTGTTGTGAAAATTAAGATGGTTTGTTTGTTTGCTTAAATTTTTACTCACTGTATTGAGTGAATTTAAAAAATCATCTTTTTCCTCTTTGGTTATAAAATCAATCTCAACTAAAGAATTTAAAAGTTGCATTGCTACAAATGCAGCCCTAGCCACCCCCGCAAAAGGCAAGGTTCCATAACGCTTGCATTCCTCAATAAGCCAATAAATTTTATCAATTAAAGAAAAATTAGAATTAATAATGCCATCATATCTTTCTTTTAGCTTGTATGCTTTTTGTATATCTTTTAAATAAAGCCCTGATCTAGAATTAATAATCTTATTTGTAAGTTCTAATAATGAAAATTCTAATCTTTTGATTTCATTTTCATTAAAACCATGATTTAAAAGTTCTTCTAATTTTTTAGAACTATTAAAATCATAGCAAGAATAAACAATATTAAATTCAATCTTATCGTGCAATTCATGATTTTTATTAAGCTTATCTAAGTAAAAATTGACAAGTTTTTGTGCGATATTTTCATCTAATTTTTTTGGTATAAAAGAATTAAAAGATAATCTTACATCCACATAAGGAATGCCTAAAAAAGAATGAATTAAAGGATGGGATCTTAAATCTCTATAGCCATAATTATCTCTTTGATACGCCCAGATATTATCCGTAATGATTTCTTTATATAAACTAAAAGCTAAACGCTTAGGCCTTAACCCTATGATTTCAGCTGGATTCCAATCAGGCATTATCCCAAAAATAGCTTTATCTCCCAAAACTCTAGATCTTGATTCTTTTAAAGACTCAAAACGTTTATAAAATCTATATAAAGCTTCTTTTGGTAAAGAATGAAATAAATTATTTTTTTCATGCATAACCAAAGGACGCACTTGCAAGCAAAAAAGTTCTTCCTTATCATCTTGAATAGCAAATGCAAATTCAACATCTAAAAAACAACAGTCATATAAAACTTCTAATTCTTTTATAAGTTCTATAATTTTTTGAAGTCTAATATCTTTAAATTCTAAATAATCTCTGTAATGATAGTAAGTTTTTGCACTCTTACTACTTCCATCTGTAATAGAGCTATTTGAACCATTTTCATCATATTGAAGACAAAAATAAGGGGAAAAATTATCCTTATCAACACTAAAACCAACTCCACAAAGAGTAATGTTTTCAAGCATAGGTTGAACTAAAATTTCATCGCTTTTTGATGGCATAGAATTGGCAACTTCATATAAAGCTTTTAATAACTCATCTTTAGAATCAGCTTTAATATTTGCCAAAGAAAGAAAAGCACCTGCATTGGAGTTTTTCATACTATCTTCACTTAAAGAAGAACTTCTTATAATGAGTCTATTAGCCTTTAAAGTTTGAATATTCCGTAAAACTTTATCTTCATTTGATATTAATTTTTCAAGCGAAGTTAAAACCAAAGGTAGAACTTTTGCTTTTTTTAATTTTGTTTGTAAATTTTTTAAATTTTGTGCTTTGGTTTTAAAATTTAACTCCGCCATATTTTTCCTTAGTTTTATATTTTTTTAGCACTCCAACAACGAGTGGTATATTTTATGCTAAATTCCTTAGGAAGTCTTTGTGAAATTTTATCACTAATTTTATTAAAAAGTTCATTTCCTTCATCAGTCTCCAAATCCCAATAAGGATTTTTAACACTTTTCCATGCATTAATATAATTTTCAATGCTTTGATGAAAATAAAAATCCTCTTCAATATAAACAATATTATCAAAAAGATCCTTTCGACTCTCTATAATTGGTCTTTGATCTTCTCTTCTTGTTCCCCTTGTATAATTTGGTACAAATTCTACAATAGTATCTTCAGCTATTTTTTGCACAGGATCGTTTAAATCCCTGTGATTCCACATACAAGAAAAATATCCCTCTGATTTTAATAAGCGATGTGCTTCCTCTAAGGCTTCATTTCTATCCATTACATTAAAACTGCTACCAAAAGTCACCCAATCAAATTCACTATTTTGGAGTGTTGAGTTTAAGCCTGTTGCTCTAACCCAGTCAATCTTCTCACCTTTAGTTCTTTCTATCCCGATCTCACGCATCGCATCATTTGGTTCTACAGATACTACCTTACATCCTCTTTCTAAAAGCATAATGCTTAAATTTCCAGTTCCTGCACCGATATCAGCCACTTTGATATCTTTTTTTCCAATAAGACTAATTAGCATATCTATAGTTTTTGGAGCATAATTTGGTCTATAGCTATAAAATTTAGCATGCTTGGTATAATCCCACACTTGTTCTACTAGTTTTTGCATTTTATTTCCTTTTTTCATTTTGACAAGCTTAATGAAAAAAAAGGAGGTATTTTATATGCTTTTCTAGCTGTCCATGCTCTTATTTTATAAGGAATCTCTATACTTTGCATATGAGAAATTTTAGCTTCTATCATCTCTAAAATTTCCTGCCATCTTTTTTCACCTGCTTGTGCTTGTATATCATTTACAGAATGCCAAGCTCCAAGATAACGCTCTTTATCCCAAAACTCTTTATAGTCACACTCCATAAAAAAGCAGTCTATGAAATCTCCTGTTGAAACAAGAATTTCTTCCCATTTTTTAACATTTTGTACCCCACTGCTTACACGAGCAAGCTCTGGAACAATATGTTTAATCTCCTTTTCGATCTCATCAAAAACCGAACCCTCTACAATGTGGCGAGGATTCCAAATCGCAGTGAAATACCCCCCCTGTCAATATACGATTAAATTCTGGGAGAGATTTTTTAGGATCTGTCCAATGAAAAGAACTAGCCATGATGACCCAATCAGCTTGATTATTGCTCATGCAGGTTTCTTCACCACTTCCTTTGTGCCAAGAAATATTTGATAAATTTTGTGTAAATTTTTGCCCTTCTTTACGCATATTATCATTTGGCTCCACAGCACTAATTTGGCATCCAAACATTTCTCCCAGCATCTTAGTAAGTTTTCCAGTTCCAGCTCCTACTTCAACAATATTTAAATCTTTTAAATTTTTATTTTTATCATTGATACAAGATACAAGTTTTTCAAGTAAAAATGGACTATAAGCAGGTCTATTATGATAATGCTTTGCAACCTCTGTAAAATCTCCTTGTTTCATATTGATTCCTTTCTCTAA
>NZ_MJWQ01000046.1:0-2612 GCF_001762325.1 Campylobacter sp. BCW_6871
AAACTAATTAAACTAAGGTATGATCTTTTATAAGATTACCAAAGATAATTAAACTGAGCAAATCCTGTATGGGTATTGCCATCTTTATCAAACATTCCATTATAGTTTAAACTAAAATAGAAAGCTTCATTAACAGGAACGATAAAAGAAGTGCTTACAAATTTTTGTATTCTTGGTAAATCAAACTCATCACTTACTTTTATATTTCCAAATCTAGCCTCAGCTTCTACTTTAGGATTGATATTAAACTTAGCTCCAAGTTCTACTGAAGTTTTTAAATTAGGCAACCAATCTCTAAACCAAGTAAGACTTGTTTTAGTAGAGAAAAGATTTAAATAGTTTGCATAGGTTCTTTCTCCACCTTGAACTGATGCTTGTCCTATAGTGTCTTTCATAGAAAAAGCTTCAGTATAACCTCCTTCATAAGCAAGACCTATTTCAGGGGAGAATATATCTTTATTAGAAATAAAATTCATACCTAAGGCTGTATTGACTCCATAAGCATAAGAATTAGGTTCAGCTTTAGCTTCATTATTTCCTATTTTTTTAGTTAAATCATTTTTAATCAAAGCAGCTTTACCTTGAGCTTTGATATAAACTTCTTGACCTTTTTCTGTAGTAAATAAGGTATTAAAGTATTTTAAACCTGCATAATAGGTTCTATTATTAATATCAAAATAAGTTGAACCCATTCTTGTATCTTCATAACCTGCATACACGCCATATATTCCACTGTCTTTTAAAGTAGAATAACCTATAATGGTTCCTTTAGTGTGTCCTTTGCTTTCTTCATTTAAAGAAAGTTCAACATTCTGTGAAGAAGCATAAGGAAGGATGAATAAAGAATGTTCTTTATTAGAACCATAGCTTCCATTATTTAAATCACTCTTTATATAATCACTTGCATCTGCATATAAATTACCCTTTTCAGACATAGCAATGCTTTGAGACTTACTTGAAGAAGCTAAAGCAAAGCTTTGCATAGAATTACCCATAACATTGTCTATAAAGGTAGATCTTCTTGAAGTAGTAGAGATTAAAGATCTAAAGGTTGCTCCAGATATGGAAGCACTAAGATCAAACCTTTTATGAACTTTTCCTGTTATTGGATCATAGATTAAATCAATTTCCCCGCTACCATTGGTTCCTATATTGCCAATATTATCTGGTTTTACCCCTGAGATGATATCATTTATATCTCCTATTCCATCTAGATCAGCATTGCCTTGATCAACGGTTATATTATCTACTTTTACATTATCCGTATTGCTTCCACCTACAACTATAGTGTCTAATTTACCCGTATCTTTATCTGTAGTAACAAGCCAATCTTCTATGACTATGCTACCAGATCCGCTGTTAACTAAATGATTACCACTATTATCTTTATCTATGGTTCCTTGGTTATTAACAAAGATGGTTCCACTACCTTCATTTTTAATACCACTTGTAATAGTCGCATCAGAATCATTTTTTAAACTTAAATTATTATTACTTTTATTGAAAATATTACCATAAATAATTCCATTGTCAGTATTTAAAATACCGCTTCCTTTTGCCGAAGCAATAAGACCTTCATTTTCAATAGTGATTCCGTATTCTTGTTTTTCTTGTCCTTCTTTTCCAATGGTTCCAGTATTTATAATACCCCCATTACCACCTTGGATAGTTCCAGATACATTGATGCTAGTATTTACTTGCTTACCACCGCCTATATAAATACCTGCATTACCACCTTCTAATCTACCCCCTTCTTTAACTTCAATACCTTCACCCTCAATACCATTTTTACTTCCATCTATATGGATTGCATCATTGCCTGCTTTAATAACACCACCACTTTCTATAGTGATTTTACCAATATTAACGGGCTTTTTATTTGTATCAAATGCATAAAAAGTTATACCATTGTTGCCTGCTTCTATAGTTCCACTATTTTTAAGGGTTTCTATCTTGTTGCCATCACCTATGAAGATAGCATTGCCGTTTTGATTTTTGATTAGGCCTGTGTTTTCAAAATTTTTAATAGTGGAGCTTGTTTGAAGCCAACTTTGAATGAATATTGCTCCTGATAATTGTTTGGCTCCAGATGTTCCTTCTATAGTACCAGTGTTTTTAAAATTATCTATAGTAGTGCTTGATATATTTATACCTACTCTTCCTGAAAGAATACCTGAGTTATCAAAATTTGTTATAGTAGAAGCTTGAAGATTGACTCCGACGCTTGCATAAGAAGCTCCATTAACCCCTCCTGGATCTGTTTTTCCATCACCTTTTACAGTTCCGCTATTGATAAATGTTTGGATTGTAGAGTCACTAATATACATTCCATGATTTACCCAATTGTTTGCCTCTTGGCTACTACTTTGAATAGTGCCGCTATTTTTAAGAGTTTGTACATTAGTATGAGTAAACTGGACCGCTTCTTTATTTGTTGAACTTATAACTCCAGTATTGTTAAAATTATTAATCGTAGATTTATTATTAGCACCGCCTTCGAAAAAAACTCCTTTATCGCTTGAAGCTATAGTTCCACTGTTATCAAACTGATCCACAGTGAGAATTCCTGAGTTTTTATTTCCCCAAACTCCCATATAAATTTGACCATTAAC
>NZ_MJWQ01000047.1:0-1845 GCF_001762325.1 Campylobacter sp. BCW_6871
GCTTTTAGCTAAACTCTCAAAAACAGGTAAAAAATCCTTATCAAATCCGCTAATTTCAATTTTTATAGCCATTTATATCCTTTCTTATATAATTTTTATTTTTATTATACCATAAAGGGTTTTGTTGTAAAATTGGAAAAAACTTTTTTTATATATAAAATTACATAAATAAGACAATCAAAATACAATATAAAAGATTAAAGAATAGTAAAAACGGTTTTTTAAAAAAACTAATATAAATATATGGCTAATTATATAATTAATCCTCCTCTAAGCCATCATTAATTCCTGCTTCTGCAAGTTCAAGCTGTTCTTTTTGATACACTTTATCATCTTTGGCATCTTTAAAACCTTTTAATAATAAAGTTTTCATTTGCTCTATATATTCTTGATCTTTACACATATTAATCCTTTTTATTTATCAGGTTTAAAACCACTATCTAAAATTATTTTTGTCATTGCACCTTTAAGTTTATCAAAACGATTTAAAGCTTGCATATTACTAACTCTAAGCAATCTTATTTTATCATCTTTTTTATAAAACACTTTAAAAACTTCATCACTTTGTTTGTGTTTTACCATATCATCTAAAGTAGGACTATCTATGAATTCATATTCTTTGGTAAAATCTTCATTTAAAACATCGAATAAATCTTGAGAAATAACCATTAGGATTAACTAGATCATAAGTATAAGAACTTACTACACATTCTCTCATAGCTTTTTGTATTTCTTCTTGGGATAATTTTTTCATAGTGTTTTTCTTTTTTCTTTCTATTATGATATAAATGACTTAATATGTAGTTATGGATTTTTATAAACTTGATTAATTTAACTTCAATTATTAAAACAACTCGCTATGAGAACCTATATTAATACATGTTAAAATAAGTTTATCATCTTGTTTTTGATAAATTAAGAGCAAATCAGGTTTTACATGACACTCTCTAAGCTCTTTAAATTCACCTTTTAGTTTATGATCTTTGTATTTTCTTTCAAGAGTTTCATTGTTAGATAAGCGATAGACTATTTCATCTACTAAATCTTTTTCTTTTAGCGTTAGCTTCTTATAGTTTTTCTTGTATTCTTTTAAAACTCTAATTTCATATTTCACGCATAGCCTTTTTATACTCATCAAAGTTTTTAAAAGTTTCATGCTCTCCATTTTTCATTTCTTCTAAAGCCTTTTTCATAGAACTTTGTTTTTTCTCTTCTGGAGTATCACATTCTAACAAACAATAAGTAGCTTTTAGGCTTTTAGCTAAACTCTCAAAAACAGGTAAAAAATCCTTATCAAATCCGCTAATTTCAATTTTTATAGCCATTTATATCCTTTCTTATATAATTTTTATTTTTATTATACCATAAAGGGTTTTGTTGTAAAATTGGAAAAAACTTTTTTTATATATAAAATTACATAAATAAGACAATCAAAATACAATATAAAAGATTAAAGAATAGTAAAAACGGTTTTTTAAAAAAACTAATATAAATATATGGCTAATTATATAATTAATCCTCCTCTAAGCCATCATTAATTCCTGCTTCTGCAAGTTCAAGCTGTTCTTTTTGATACACTTTATCATCTTTGGCATCTTTAAAACCTTTTAATAATAAAGTTTTCATTTGCTCTATATATTCTTGATCTTTACACATATTAATCCTTTTTATTTATCAGGTTTAAAACCACTATCTAAAATTATTTTTGTCATTGCACCTTTAAGTTTATCAAAACGATTTAAAGCTTGCATATTACTAACTCTAAGCAATCTTATTTTATCATCTTTTTTATAAAACACTTTAAAAACTTCATCACTTTGTTTGTGTTTTACCATATCATCTAAA
>NZ_MJWQ01000048.1:0-51299 GCF_001762325.1 Campylobacter sp. BCW_6871
TATTTTTTTATTTTTGTTTTATTATTTAATTTTATAAAAATATAATTATCTTTTTATGCAACTTATAAGATAATATTGGATTTAATGTAACTATCAAGGAAAAATATGTTTGATAAAATTCATTATTATTATTTTAATGCTAATTATGAAAAATGTTTAAACTTGAGTGAGCAATTTTTAAAAGAAAGTCCAAAATTTGCTTTAGAATTTGCTATGCTTTCTTCTTATAAACTTTCTCTTTTTCAAAAAGCTTTATATTATGCTCAAGAGCTTTTTTCTTTAAATCCTACAAGTTTTAATGGTCTTATGCTTGCTAAAAGCTATATTGAAAATTTAAGACTTGATGAAGCCTTGAATTTATTACAAACACTTTTAACTCGCAAAGATGATTTAGAAGATGAACTTAAGTTAGAATTGGCTTTTATTTATAAACTGAGTAATAAACTAGAAGAATCTGAACAAATTTTCAAAGAATTACTTTCTAAAGATATGTATAATCTTAATCTATGGAAAAATTATGCAGAAATTTATTTTAAACATGATTTTACCAAGGCATTAAATGCACATGAGCACTTGTGTCATTTTATGCAAGATTTGATTGATAAACTACAAAAAGGAATCATTGCTGAACAAACCAATCTTAATTTAATTAAACTCGAAGATAGGCTTCATAGTAAAACCAAAGAAAATCTTACTATTTCTAAAATAGAAGATTTTTTAACTCATCAAATTTTACCCCAAAAAGCATACTTGCTTTTTAAGCTTTTTAGAATATCTGATTCTTTAGAACTTTTTCAATCACTACAAGAAGCCAATCAACACCATGCACAGTTTTGGCAAAATTATGCTAAGGTCTTAGAATTTAATTCAAACTATCAAGAAGCTTATCATGCTTATAAAAAATGTCTTAGCTTGGATTCTCATGCAACCTATCAATTTGATTTGGCTTATCTTTTGATGCGTATGGGAGTGGATGATAATTTTGAAGAGGGTAAGAAATATTATGAAAGCAGATTATTTTATGCTCATAATGAAACTTTTTCTACTTATCATTATAATGAAAGCTTAAAAGCTTTTAATAAATTTGGCGTTGATGCTTTTAAAAATAAAGAAGTTTTAGTATTTTGCGAGCAAGGCTTTGGCGATACTATAATGTATGCAAGATGCTTAGAAAAACTTTGCAAAATCGCTTCAAAGGTTTTATTTGCTCCTCAAAGTGCCATGTATGAAATGTTTAAAAATCAAATCAAATTTTTAAATCAAAATGATGATATTTTTAAAAATGTAAAGGTTTTAAAAAATCTACCTACAAATTTTGATTATGCTATTCCTATTTGTTCTTTGCCTTTTTTTATTGATATTAAGCTTGATGAGATTTCACGATTAAAAACACCTATATTGCCACAGAAAAAACCGCATAATAAAAGAAAAAAACTTGGTATTTTTTATGCTACTCCTAATGCTGAAAATTCTGATTTATTAAGAAATGTAAAATTTGAATTTTTATTTGATGTATTAAAAGACTTAGATTATGAAATCATTTCTTTTCAAATGCAATTAAAAGAAGAATTGCCTAAGGTAATAGAAGATAGAAGCAAGCTTATAGAAAATTGGAATGATACTCTAAATTATTTATATGATATTGACTGTATGCTTAGTATTGATAGTGCTATAGCGCATTTAAGCTTAGCTATGGATATTCCTACTATAGTTCTTTTACATCCTAGATTTGATTGGCGTTGGGGAAAATTTGAAAATCCTAAAAGTTATTTTTGGCCAAAAGCAAAATGTTTTATCATAAAAGAACAAGAAGAAACAAAAAGGAATTTGCAAAAACTGATTAAAGATATTTTAAATTAAAGCTTAGTTTAAGAGCTTTAGGTGGAAAATTTGGTTTTTGATTTCCAAAAATTAAAAAATTGATTTTTAAACTAATCAAGGTATAATTTTAAAGTTAAAAATAAGGAATAACTATGCTCTATGTTTATATCAAAACTCAAAATGCTTTAGTTCAAAGAATCAACTTTAATCTCGATAGTCAAGAACTACCACAAAATATTTTATGGATTGATTTACTTCATCCAAGTGCAGCAGAAATTGCTTTTATATCAAGTGAATTTAATCTTGAGTTTCCTACAAAAGAAGAAAGAGAAGAAATAGAACTTAGCGCAAAATATTGGGAAGACAATGCGACAATAACCATCAATGCTCATTTTTTAGTAAGAGATCTTAAAAGCGATGAAGAAGATAGGAATTTAATCAAACTTCGCACAGAAATTGTTACTTTTGCTACAGCTAAAAATATCTTATTTACTATAAGATATAACGAATTTAGCACTTTTGAAGAAATTCAAGCAAGGATTTTAGCTAGTCCGAAGAATTTTGAAGATGGTTTTGATATTATTGATAAAATGTTTGAAGTGCGCGTTGAAAAAGATGCGGATTTACTAGAATGGATAGATAAAGAAGCAAGACGCTTAAGAACAAGTGTTTTAGAAAAAAAAGATGAATATAGTTATGATAAAATGCTAAAGGATATTTCAAGCTTACAAGAGCTTAATATGCGTGTAAGAGATTCTTTATTTGATAAACGTCGTGCTATGACTTCTTTGTTAAAAAGCGATAAAATCGATAAAGATATAAAACAAAATCTCACTATAGTTTTAAAAGACTTAAATTCTTTGGTTGAATTTAGTGTTTCACAACTTAATATCTTAGACAATATTCAAACCATTTTAGCCAGCCAAATCAACATAGAACAAAACAAAATCATTAAAATTTTTACCGTTGCAACTGTTGCCATGATGCCTCCTACTTTAATAGGAACTGTTTATGGTATGAATTTTAAATTCATGCCAGAACTTGAACTTCACTATGCTTATCCCATAGTGCTTGGCGTGATGGTAATTTCTATCATTTTACCTTTGGTTGTTTTCAAGAAAAAAGGATGGTTATAAAAATTTATTAAGGAGGAACAATGGATACGATAAACATAGGAATTTTAACCCTAAGCGATAGAGCAAGTAGTGGCATATACGAAGATAAAGCTACTGCTGAAATTGAAAGAGTGTTAAATTCATATATAAAAAATGATATTATTTATCATAAAGAATTAATCCCCGATGATTATGATTTGATCATTAAAAAATTACTTTATCTAGCAGATGAAAAAAAATGCGATTTGATTGTTACAAGCGGAGGTACAGGTCCAGCGCTTCGTGATGTAACCCCAGAAGCCACGGAAGCCGTGTGTGATAAAATGATGCCAGGTTTTGGAGAGCTTATGCGCTTAGAAAGTTTAAAATATGTCCCAACAGCCATACTTTCAAGACAGAGCGCAGGAATTCGCAATAAATCTTTTATCATTAATTTACCAGGAAATCCTAAAGCTATAAAAGAATGTCTAGAGCCTGTTTTTCCAGCTATACCTTATTGTATTGATTTAATAGAAGGTGCTTATATAGAAGCAAATGATGAAGTTATTAAGGTTTTTCGCCCTAAGAAAAAATGTCAAAATTAAAATTTATTAGCTCTGATAAGTCTGCTTAATTGTCTAGCAAGCAGACTTGCCGAAGCTTCATCTTTGCTTATCTTTTGCACTTTATTTTTAAACTTACAAAGTCTGTCATCTAAAATCACATTATTGATTGGAATTTTAGGCTTTTCTTTTTGCTTTTGTGAAATCTTTTTCTTAAAAAACATTCTTTAATCCTTTTTTATAAATATACATCAACTTAGTTGAAAAGAATATTATTTTAGATTTTAAGCTATTAACTTTATTTCATTATTTTAAGCTAAAATTCGCAAAAACTAATCAAGGAAAAATAATGACTTTAATTGCAATTTTATGTCTTTACACAGCACTTTTATCTTGGATTTCCTATACTCAAATTCGTTTCTTAGAAAGAGAAAAAGACAAACAAGCTCAAATTTTAAGCGAAAAAGACTATCAAAATGCAGCAGACATTGCCATCGAAAATGAAAAATTTAAACTATTTTCCAATTTTTATAATTTAATCATCAATATTGCATGGATAGGTTTTGGATTTTTATATCTTAAAGAATTACTTATCTCAAATAACACTCGTTTTGAAAATACTTTATTTTTATTATCTTTTTTAATAATCACAAGTATTTTAAATCTACCTTTAAGTATTTATGAAAGTTTTATCAAAGATAAAGCCCATGGTTTTTCAAATATGACTGTAAAACTTTTTATCAAAGACACTGTAAAAAGTCTTATTTTAACTTTAATATTTGGATTTTTAATCCTTTATGCTTTGCTTTTTTGCTATGATTTTTTTGGAACTTTTTGGTGGATTGTGGCCTTTATTTTTGCCTTTTGTATTATAGTGATTATAAATCTTATTTACCCTACCTTGATAGCACCTATTTTTAATAAAATGGAAAAACTAAACGATGAAAATTTGCTGAAAAAAATCAGCTCTTTAATGAAACAATGTGGGTTTAATGCAAATGGGGTTTATGTTATTGATGCAAGCAAAAGAGATAAACGTTTAAATGCTTATTTTGGTGGACTTTTTAAAAGCAAAAGAGTGGTTCTTTTTGATACATTATTAAAAGCTTTAAATGAAAGAGAACTTTTAGCTGTTTTAGGACATGAGCTTGGACATTTTGTTCATAAGGATGTTATCAAAGCTTTATTTAACGGTGCTATAACTATGTTTTTACTTTTTTTTGTTTTTGCAAATTTACCTGAATTTGTTTACTTAGAAAGTCATCTAGAAGGAGTAAATGGCGGTGTATTTGCTCTTTTATTTATCTTTGCAAATATTTTTAGCTTTTTAATCTCTCCTATACTTAATGCCTTAAGTAGAAAAAATGAATTTGCAGCTGATCAACACGGAGCTAAAGTTACAAGCAAAGAAGATATGAAAAATGCGTTGATAGCTCTAGCAAGAGAAAATAAAGCTTTTATCAAAACAAGTAAAATATATACATTTTTTTATCTCAGTCATCCAAGTATTAGCGATAGAATCAAGGCTCTTTCTTGACTATAAAAAATGCTCTTATAGAAGCTAAATCTAGCTTAAAAGGTTATGAAAATGAAGCAGTATTTATACTCTGTGAATATCTAAAAAAAGATAAAGCTTGGTTATTTTTAAACCAAGATATAGAAATAGATCACAAACCTTATTTTGAGCTTATAAGACGTTTTAAATCTGGAGAACCTTTTGAATATATATTTGAAAAAGTGGATTTTTGGGGCTTAGAATTTAAGATAAAAAAAGGCGTTCTAATCCCTCGTTATGATAGTGAAATTTTACTTTTTCAAATTTTAAATTTATGCAAAAAAAATACTTTTAATAAGATTTTAGAAATAGGATTTGGAAGCGGAATTTTAAGCATTGTTTTAGCCAAAGAACTTGGGTTAAAAATCACAGCCTGTGATATCAATCCTAAAGCCTTAGAATTAGCTTTAGAGAATGCCAAATTACACAAAGTCGATCACTTGATTGACTTTAAACTTTGTAATTTTAAGCAAATTAAAGAAAATTATGATTTTATTTTTTCAAATCCACCTTATATTAAAAATTCATATCCTATAGATATTTGGGTACAAAAAGAACCCAAAGAAGCTTTATTTGGCGGAGAAAAAGGATATGAAATTTTAGAAGAAATCATACATTTTTCCCTCGATAAAAAAGTTAAATTTTTAGCTTGCGAATTTGGCTATGATCAAAAAAAAATTTTGGAAAAAATTTTATATCAAAATAATTTCATTGTTGATTTTTTCAAAGATGAACAAGGTTATAATCGTGCTTTTATAGCTAAATTTACAAATATGCGTTATGATAAAAAATAAAAGGAGAAACTTTTGAAAGCTGTTAATTTATTTTTACTTGCCTCCATCATAGGGGTTGAACTCATACTAGGAATAGTTGTTGCACCAACAATTTTTTTTCCTCAGAATCTTATAGGGGAAGGAGTGTTGAGCCATTTTCAAAGTGGCTTAATGATGACGCAAATTTTTATTAAAATGGGATATTTACTGATTTTTGTTTCAGTGGTTAATTTTTTATATGAAATTTATTCTCTTATAAAAGATGAAATAAAATTTCAAATAAAATTTTCAAAATTTATGCTGAGTTTGCTTATTTTGATTTTAAGCTTAATATTTGTTTTTTATTTTACTAATACCATAATTGAACTCCAAAACTTAGGAGAAAACGCTACAAAAACTCAAGAATTTATCAGTATCCATAATGCAAGTGAAGTGGTGATTAAAATCATCTTGATAATGCAAGTTTTTTTATATTTCTTAAGCTTTAAAATAGCAAAAAAATGATAAAATATAAATAAATCTGAAAGAGAAGGAGTAGGCCATGATGATCTCTGAAGCAACTATGATGCAACAAAATTATTATTTAAATAATGCACAAAAAGCTAGCGATAAAGCTTTAGAAAATATTGCAGCTGTTCGCGCAATAAGTGGAGTTGATAGTGCTAATTTAGCTATTGCTGATTCTTTAAGATCTCAATCAAGTACTATAGATCAAGGTGTCGCAAATGCTTATGATGCTATAGGGGTTTTACAAATTGCAGATGCTAGCCTTACCAATATCTCTCAAAGCGCAGATAGACTTAATGAACTTTCAGTAAAAATGAACAATGCTGCACTTAATGATTCTCAAAAAGGAATGCTAAGAACAGAAGCAACACGCATACAAGAATCCATCAATGATTCTTTTAATAATGCAACTTATAATGGAAAAAATGTCTTTCAAACTATGAATTTTGTAGTAGGTAGCGGAACTGAAACTACAAATTTAAATCCATTAGCAACAGGTGGATTAAACATAGATAATCAAGATAGTATTACAAATTTTATGGATCAACTTGGAAGTTTAAGAAGTGAAATAGGCTCAGGTATCAATGCCATCACATCAAATATTAATGCAAGTGTTCAAAATAGCATCAACTCAAAAGCAGCTGAAAATAATTTACTAAATAATGATATGGCAAAAAATGTTAATGATTTTAATGCCAATTATCTAAAAGAAAATGCTGCTGCTTTTATTGCTGCGCAATCCAACATGCAGCTTCAAAGCAAAATTGCTAATTTACTACAATAATATAAGCCCTAAATAGGGCTTATTTCTTTATCAAAATGACTTTAGAGCAAATTTTAGAAAAAACCAAAAACGTTCGTCTTGTAGCCGCAAGCAAGTATGTCGATGCAAGTATAATTGAAAAGCTTTTTGATCAAGGTATAGTAGAATTTGGAGAAAATCAAGTCCAAGCTCTAGCACAAAAAAAAGAAAATCTTGATGAAAAAAAACTAGACATAAAGTGGCATTTTATAGGAATGCTACAAAGCAACAAAATTAATCTCTTAATCAAACAAAAACCTATATTATGGCACTCTTGCAATGGTATTAAAATAGCTAAAGCTATGGACAAAAGACTTGATTATAAATTAAATACTTTATTAGAAATCAATAGTGCAAATGAAAATAGCAAAAGCGGTCTAGATCCAAATCAAGCTGTAGAAGAATATTTACAAATACAAGAAGAATGCTCTAATCTAAATCTTTGTGGCGTAATGAGCATAGGATCACACAGCCAAGATAAAGAAAGTATTATCAAAAGCTTTGAAACTACATTTAAAATTTATGAAATTCTTCAAAAACATGGGGCTAAAATTTGCTCTATGGGGATGAGTAATGATTTTGAAATTGCTATAAAATGCGGATCCAACTTAGTAAGACTTGGAAGCATTTTATTTAAAAATCTTAAGTAAGAACAATCTTACTTAAGCATATTTATTAGAAATTTCCTCTACTATACTATCAGAGATAATAAAATCTGTATGATAAAGCAAGCAAGATCCCGCGCTAATAACTTTTAAAACAAGTTTTTTATTATTTTTTTCATTAGGATTATGTGCATTTCTAGCAATTTCATGAATTTCATAGATTAATTCTCTATTTAATCTTGTCAAATCTAGCTCTATGATATTTTTTTCAAATTCCTTAGGTTCTGCGGTAAAATGATTTTCTTCTTTATTTTTGAAATCTTTTTTTGCTCCAATTTTTTTTATAGCTTTAATCTCGCCATCTTCAAGACTTTGTAAATCTTTAATTGCTTTTAAAAAAAAGCTAGGCTTCTCCCCTCCCTCAGCTTTAAATCCCAATACAAAACCATAGGCATTATTTTTTAAATTTTCATCTTTGATGATGTTTTCTATTTCTTCTACATTGCTTTCAAATACAGTAGCATCAAACGAAGAATAATAATCCAAAATTTCAATTCTACCATAACGCTTATTATTTTTACTCATCATGGATTTGAAATCTTCAATTTTACCTATACTTAAAATTTCTCCATTGTTTTTTAAACTTTCAAAATCTAAACTTTTAACATAATCTATGGCATTAATTTGTTCATAAAATCGATCTAAAGGATGGCCTGAAACATAAATTCCTAAAATTTCTTTTTCATATCCTAATTTTTCCATCACTTCAAATTCTTCATTTTTGGGAGTAAAATTTACTTGAACACCTGAAGTTAATTCCTCTTCACCAAAAAGAGAACTTGCAGCATTTTTTCTTACTTCAGCCATTTTACGCGATGCTTCGCTAAGATTTTCCATATTATCAAACAAAGCTTTTCTAGTAAAACCAAACTCATCAAAAGCCCCTGCCTTAATAAGACTTTCTAATGTTCTACGGTTTATTTTGGTAGGATCTATCTTACCTAAGAAATCATTAATATCCTTAAATTCTCCATCTTGTCTTGCTTCAAGTAAATTTTCAACTGCAGGAATACCCACACTTTTTATAGCCCCAAGTCCGTATATAATAGCATCCTTGCCATCTTGCTCTAAAGCACTAAATTCACGGATCGCTTTGTTAATCGATGGAGGTAAAAGTTTAATATTCATTTTTTTCATCTCATCAATATAAACAGCAATTTTATCCACATTGTTTTCTTCGCTTGTTAAAAGCGCTGCCATAAATTCACTAGGATAATAAGTTTTTAAATAAGCTGTTTGAAAAGTAATCAACGCATAAGCCGCAGAGTGAGATTTATTAAAACCATATCCTGCAAATTTTACGATAAGCTCCCATAAATCCTCAGCTTTTGCTCTATCATATCCTTGTTTTTCTGCTCCATCTGCAAAATCAGTCTTAAGCTTTTTCATCTTTTCAGGATCTTTTTTACCCATAGCACGACGCACTACATCAGCACCTCCTAAAGAAAAGCCACCTATAATTTGAACAATTTGCATAACCTGTTCTTGATAAACGATAACCCCATAAGTAGGCTCTAAAACCTTTTCTAAACTGTCAAAAGGATATTCTATACTTTTTAAACCATGCTTTCTGTCGATAAAATCATCAAGCATTCCTGATTCCATAGGGCCTGGACGATAAAGCGCAAGAACCGCAATGATATCTTCAAAACGCTCTGGTTTTAAGCGTGCATTTAAGCTTTGCATACCGTCTGATTCGATTTGAAAAATCCCTAAAGTATTTCCACTTTGTATGGTTTTATAAACTTTGCTATCATTTACATCTATAGTTTCCCAAATAATGTCTTTATTATAACGCTTTTTAATAAGCTTGATTGCATTATTGATTACTGTTAAGGTTTTAAGACCTAAAAAGTCAAATTTTATCAAATCCACATCTTCTAAATGATCTTTAGAATACTGCGTTACCAAATGTCTTTCATCATTTTTACTTTGTCTAAAAAGCGGAGTTTTCTTCCATAAACTTTCATTAGAAATTACAACACCCGCTGCGTGCATACCCGCATTGCGATTTAATCCTTCTAAAGCTCTTGCATATTCCCAAACTTCAGGACCTTTAGGATGACGATCAATAAATTCTTTGATTTTAGGTTCTTTTTCATAAGCAGCATCAAGAGTGATTTTAAGCTCTTCAGGCACAAGTTTAGCAAGCTCATCAGCATCTTGAATACTCATATCACAAACTCTAGCCACATCACGAATCACCCCTTTAGCTAAAAGCTTACCAAAGGTAATAACCTGTGCAACCTTATCTGCTCCATATTTATCAATCACATAATCAATCACTTCAGCACGTCTGTCTTGACAAAAATCCACATCAATATCAGGCATGCTCACACGCTCAGGATTTAAAAAACGCTCAAAAAGTAAACTATAAGGAATAGGATCTAAATCCGTAATCCTCAAACAATAAGAAACCAAACTTCCTGCAGCTGATCCTCTTCCAGGACCTACTGGAATGCCTTTATCTTTAGCCACTTTAATAAAATCATGAACAATAAGCATATAACCTGAAAATTTCATATTTTTAATGATATTAATTTCTACCTCAAGTCTTTGTTTGTATTCTTTATGCTTGCTTTCATCGATAAATTTTAATCTCTCTTCAAGTCCCTTTTTACAAAGCTCTTCAAAAACTATGTCATCATTATCAAAGCTAAATTCTTTTGTTTCTTCAGGCAAGGTAATATTATGATCTTTAGCATATTCTCTTGTAAATTTGAAATTCGGTGGAGTGGGATTGCCAAGATTAAGCTCTAAATTACATTTTTGCGCGATTTCTTGTGTATTTTCTATAGCTTCTGGAATATCTGCAAAAAGCTCACTCATTTGCTCAGGGCTTTTAACATAAAATTCATGCACACTATGACGCATTCTATCAGGGTCATTAAGTTTTTTTCCCATAGCTATACACATAAAAACCTCATGGGCAGCCGCTCTTTCTTTAAAAGTATAATGCGTATCATTTGTAGCAATGATTTTTATATTTAATTCTTTAGAAAGTCTGATAATATCATCATCTATCATTCTTTGATCACCTATACCATGACGCATGATTTCAAAATAAAAATCATCTTTAAAAACTTTTTTATACCATAATGCTGCTTCTTTTGCTGCTTCATAGCCTTTTGCACCAAAACGCACATTTCTTTCACTATAAGTATTTAAGTGCCAATTTACTTCACCTTGCAAGCAAGCAGAAGAACAAATAAGACCTTCGCTATATTTTTCTAAAAGCTTTTTATTGATACGCGGATAATAATACAAACCTTTAATATAACTTTGAGAACTTAAATACATTAAATTTTGATATCCGATCTCATTTTTTGCATACAAACAAAGGTGAAAACGCTGACGAGAACTTTTATCATCTAATTCATCGTGATTATGTAAATACGCTTCCATACCAATGATAGGTTTTAAACCTTGTGCTTTCATTGTTTGATAAAAATCAATTGCCCCAAACATATTTCCATGATCTGTCATAGCAACACTTGTAGCACCCTGCTCTTTTAAAGTCAAAGCTAATTCTTTAAGCTTATTAGCTCCATCAAGCAAAGAATATTCTGTATGTAAATGCAAGTGTGTAAATTGACTCATTTTCTTCCTTTAGTTTTTTAAGGCTTATTTTAATTTTGATAAAAATTATAAATTTTTCTCGCTGAATTTGAAAGAAATTGACCCTAAATTTCAACTTAAATTTTACAAAAAAGGCAAAAATTCAGCCAAAATAAACTATAATAAAAATTTAAGATTTTAATCTTAAATAAAATAAACTTTTCAAAGGATGAAATGATGAAAGTAAAAATTGCTTATTGCAATCTTTGAAATTATCGCCCACAAGCTGCAAGGGTTGCAGAAGAACTACAAAGCGATTTCAAAGATGTTGAAGTAGAATTTGAAATTGGCGACAGAGGTGATTTTATCGTTGAAGTAGACGGAAAAGTTATCTTCTCTAAAACACAACTTATTAATTGCGAAAGTGAAAGATTTCCATATCAAAATGAAATTAATCAATTAATAAAAAATAGAGTGTAATCAAACACTCTATCATAATATTTTCTCATATTCCTTGCCAATATATATGTTTTGCTCATACTCGATAATAGGACGCTTAATACAGCTTGGATTTTCTAATACAATTTTCTCAAGTTCTTTTTCATTTAAACTTTTAACTTTTTCTTTGTTTAAACCAAGTTTTTTAGAAGTTAATCCAGCAGTATTGATAAGATCTTCAAAAGATTTTTGTTTTAACCATGTGTATAAAATATCTTGATTAATCTTTTTAATATCCATAAAATCAAATACAACACCTTTTTGTGTTAAAGCATCCATAGCTTTCTTTACAGAATTACAATTTTTAATACCATAAAGTTTCATTTTCTAGCCTTTTTTACTAAATCTGCAATTAAAAAAGCAAGCTCTAATGCTTGATCCGCATTAAGCCTTGGATCGCATTGAGTCTCATAACGATCTTCTAAGCTTTGAGCAGTAACATTGCTTGCACCACCTGTGCATTCTGTTACATCTTTTCCGGTCATTTCAAGATGCACTCCACCTGGATAAATCCCTTCGCTTATTGCAATCTCAAAAAAAGATCCCACTTCTTGCATGATTTTATCAAACTCACGTGTTTTAAAATTACCTGCTTTTACTGTATTTCCATGCATAGGATCTATGCTGTATACTAAATTTAAACCTTCACTTTTAAGTTTGGAGAAAATTTTTGGCAAATTATTGATAATTTTATCTGCACCCATGCGGATAATAATATTTAATCTTCCTTCTTCATTATTTGGATTTAAAACATTTGCTAAAGCTATGATATCATCAACACTTGCACTAGGTCCTATTTTAACCCCTAAAGGATTTTTTACTCCTCTTAAAAAATGTACATGGGCTTCATCAAGCGCCCTTGTTCTTTCACCTATCCAAAGCATGTGAGCTGAACAATCGTAAATTTCTCCACTTAAACTATCCACTCTAGTTAAAGCTTCTTCATAAGGCAAAAGTAAAGCTTCATGTGAAGTATAAACACTAACTTCTCTTAGACTTGGGGTATTACTTGTATTAATCCCACAAGCTTCCATAAAAGCTAAAGCTTGTGAAATTTTTTCACTGATATTAGTATATTGCTTATGGAGTTCACTCTTTTTTAAAAAGCCCAAATTCCAACGATGTACTTCATGCAAATCTGCTAAACCACCCTTAGCAAATCCGCGCAACAAATTTAGCGTTGTTGCACTTTGATAATAAGCTTCAAGCATTCTACGTGGATCAGGAATGCGTGCTTGTTCGCTAAATTCAAAACCATTAATAATATCACCACGATAACTAGGAAGACTTATACCATTTAACTCTTCAAAATCACTACTTCTTGGCTTGGCAAACTGCCCTGCAATACGACCAATTTTTACAACAGGACATCCACCGGCAAATGTAAGCACTATAGCCATTTGAAGTAAAATTTTAAACATATCACGGATATTTACAGCGCCAAAATTTTCAAAGCTTTCAGCACAATCTCCACCTTGAAGTAAAAAAGCTTCTTTTTTACAAACTCTTGCTAAAGACTTTTGAAGATTTCTCACTTCTCCAGCAAAAACCAAAGGAGGAAGTTTCTCAAGTCTTGCTAAAACTCTATTCATTTCCTCTTGATCTGGATAGATAGGTTGCTGTTTTATGGGATAGTTTTTCCAAGAATTCTTAGTCCACATGGTTTTTTCTTTCGTTTTATTGATCAGCTTCCTCTATAAGTTGAATAACCAAAAGGAGAAAGGGTTATTGGAACATGATAATGTTTTTGATCTTTAGAAAGCTCAAAACTTACCTCTACAAAAGGATAAAAAGTATTTATTTTGTGTGATGTGTAATAGTCTTTTGTAAAAAATTTAAGCTTATAAATTCCAAAAGCCCTATTTTCAGCTTTTTCATATGGTAATAAATCCCCTATTCTACCATTTTCTTCGGTAAATTCTTCACTTACTTTTTTCCACTGTTGATTTGCTTCCAACTTATAAAGCTCAACTTTTACTTTAGGAGCGGGTTGTCCAGAAGTAATATCCAAGACATGAGTGCTTAATTGATATTCAGTAGCACTCAAAAACATTGGCACGCTTGCTAATATTAATAAAGTTTTTTTAATAGAAAACATTTTCTCTCCTTATATAATATTTACAAGGAATATTATATAAGAGCATTATTAATAATTAAAATCAAATAATAAAAATTATAAATTAATTATAATTATTTAATTGTTAGACTTATAATAAAAAATAATTATAAATTATTTTTTAAGCTCTTTAATACGTGCTGCTTTACCGCGTCTGTCTCTTAAGTAGAATAATCTTGCACGGCGTACACGACCACGACGCAAAACAATAATACTTTCCAAACTCTCACTATAAATAGGGAAAATTCTCTCAACGCCAACATTATTAGCACCCATTTTACGTACGATAAAAGTTTCGCTTACGCCATTACCTCTTCTAGCAATACAAATACCCTCAAAATTTTGGATTCTTGTTTTATCTCCTTCTTTGATACGAATTGCAAGCTTTAAAGTATCACCAGCACGAAAATCTGGAACATTTTTACCTTCAATTTGTTTTGCTTCAAATTGTTCTATATATTTATTTTTCATAAAAATCCCTTATTTTTTGCGTTCATGCTCTAAAAATAAATCTGGACGAAAAAATTTCGTTTTGCAAGACGCCAAAGTAGTTTTTAAACTTGCAATTCTAGCGTGATTACCCTTTAAAAACTCTGAAGGAGTATAAAATTTTTGATTTTTTTTCTCAAAAATAAAAGGTTTTGAAAAAGCAGGTGCTTCGAGTAAATTATTTTCAAAGCTTTCTTCTTCCAAACTTTCCATATTCCCTAAAACCCCGTTAACATTTCTTAAAATCGCATCACACATTACAAGCGCAGGTAATTCTCCTCCTGTTAAAATAAAATCCCCTATGCTAAAAACTTCATTCCCAAAAATTTCAAGCACTCTTTCATCTATACCTTCATAGCGCCCACATACAAAAACTATGTGTTCTTTTTTACTTAAGCGTTTGGCGTCTTTTTGATTAAAAGTTTTACCACTTGGATTTAAAAAAATAAAATAGGGATTTTCTTTTTTTTCTTGAATACTTTTTAACACCTCATACATAGGTTCAGCTTGCATCAAAAGTCCAGCTCCACCACCTATTTTATAATCATCGACTTTATGATAAGAATTTTTAGAAAAATCTCTTGGGTTATAAAAATTAAGTTTGAAAAGTTTTTTTTCTTTTGCTCTTGCAAGTATAGAATCCTGAAAGTAAAATTCCATAAGATTAGGGAATAAAGAAACGAAACTAAATTTCATGAATTTTCTAAAATTAAAAAAGCATCTTGCGTGCAAAAAATCTGTCGTTTTTCTATATCTATATTTTTAACAAATTTATCTAGATACGGAATAAAAAATATTTTAGAATATTTTTTATTCACCCATTTTTCATCACTTTGAATTTCAAATAAATAAGAAGCTCCAGTTTCCAAGATATCAACAACTTTACCTAATCTTTTATCTTCTTCAAAAACTTCACACTCTAAAATATCAAAATAAAAAAACTCATCTTTTTTTAATTTACAAGTTTGTCTGCTTTTCTCGATACTCTGAAAAAGAATAAGATTGGTTAATTCTTTAGCTTTTTCTATATCTTCATAATTCTCAAATAAAACAGTAGAATTGCTTGCATTATAATGCTTAATCTTTAATATTTCTTTGGTATTTTTTATAAAAAAGGTAGCATCTTTTTTAAATTGAGAAGAAAAGTCGCTCAGGTTATGCAATTTTACATAACCCTTAAGACCCACAGTTTTACCAAGTTTTGCAACTTGAACAAAATCTTTTTCACTCAAGTGCTTTTACCGTTACCCTATAAGAACTTGCATCCTTGCTCTTATAAGCAGAGATTACGGTTTTTATAGCATTGATCATTTTTCCATTTTTACCTATAAGCTTACCTGTATCAACCTTATGTGCAAAAAGAACAATCTCAAAAAAATTTTCACTTAATTCAATTTTTTGAGTGTTAATCTGTTCAGGATAATCTGCAATTAATTTTGCGTATTCCCTAAGAAAATTCTCTACCATGATTATTTGCTAGTGATAGAAGCAACTTTATCGCTAAGTTTTGCACCAACACTTTTCCAATAAGCTAAACGCTCTGCATCAACTTTAATTACCTCAGGTTCTACCATAGGATTATAATATCCAATACTTTCTATCCAACCACCATCGCGACGTTTTCTACTGTCTGTAACCACAATACGATAAAATGGTCTTTTAGTTCTACCCATTCTTGTAAGTCTAATAACTGTCATTTATACTCCTTAAAAATTAAAAATTTTATTTATAGATACTATAAAAAGTATTTATAAATAAAATTTAAAATTGTCTTCTAGCTTGGCTCATCATTTGTGTCAAATTCTCCATTCCTTTTTTGCCTGAAAATCTTTTTGCAAGTTTTGCTGCATTACTAAATTGTTTTAAAAAACGATTGACTTCTACCTGAGAAAGACCTGCTCCCTCTGCTATACGACGTTTTCTAGCATTATTTAACAAATCAGGATTTTCTCTTTCTTTTGGAGTCATTGAAGAAATCATTGCCTTAATATGTATAATCTCTTTAGAATTATCCAAATCTATATCTTTTACCGCATTTGCCATTCCGCCAAGCCCTGGTATCATACCGATTAAAGACTTCATACTTCCTAATTTTTTAATACTTTCCATTTGGTTAAGAAAATCATTAAAATTAAATTCACCTTTTTTGATTTTTTGATTGAGTTTTTTAGCTTCTTTTTCATCAATCACTGCAGCAGTTTTTTCAGCTAAAGTAGCCAAATCACCCTCGCCCATGATACGACTTACTATGCGATCTGGTATAAAAACTTCTAAATCTGCTACTTTTTCACCTACACCAATAAATCTTAAAGGAATACCGATTTGTTTTGCTATACCTAAGGCTACTCCACCTTTAGTATCTGCATCAAATTTTGATAAAATTACCCCGCTGATACCTAAAACTTCATTAAAACTAGCCGCAGTCTTAACCCCATCTTGACCACTCATTGCATCAGCAACATAGAAAATCTCATCAGGATTTAAAACATCCTTAACTGCTTTTAATTCATTCATCAAAGTCTCATCTATAGCCAAACGCCCAGCAGTATCCACAAGCAAAACATCCACCATAGAACTTTCAGCCTTTTTTAAAGCCTCTTTAGCAACCCTAATAGGATCTTTTTCATTTTCTATGAAGAAAATTTCAATTTCATTAGCTTCACAAAGTTGTCTTAGCTGCTCCACTGCCGCTAAACGCTGTAAATCACAAGCTGCAACTAAAACTTTTTTATTGCGTAATTTTAAATAATTTGCAAGTTTGATAGTGCTTGTAGTCTTACCGCCCCCTTGCAAACCTGCCATTAGAACTACTGTTGGGGGTTTAGAAGCAAAAACAAAACCTTGATTTTTGCTATTGACACTTAAAATATTTTCTAAATTTACTTTAATGGCATTTAAAAATTGTTTTTGACCTATTCCGTTTTGCTTTACATCTTCTTCTATCGAAGTCAAAAGCTCTTTAGTTACCTTATGGTGAACATCTGCTTTTAAAAGAGCTTTTTTTAAGGTTTCTAAAGCGTTCTTAAGTGCTTTTTCATCATCAACAAAACGTAATTTATTAATCGCTGATTTAAAAGATTCGCTAACTAACTCAAACACTTTATCACCTTTCTATAAAATTTTTAATTAAACCTTGCATTATACAAAATTTTTTCTTAAATGGCTTTAAAAATCTAAATTTTTTATCTCAAAGCCAACTTTTGCAAAACTATTATCTAGCTCAGCCTTAAAATAATAATCAAAAATTTTAATTTCATAACTATGTAAATACATTCTATCGCTTGAAATTTTAGCATATTTTTCATCACCTACAACGCCATGTTTTATAAATTTAGCATGCGCTCTGATTTGATGAGTTCTACCTGTTTGAATGACTATTTTTGCTAAGGTTTTTTTTGACTGCAACATAATAGGAGTAATGATACTTAAGGCACTTAAACCATCTTTTGAAACTTTACTTAATGCTCCACATTTTGCTTTTATGGTAAAAATAGGCTCATTCACTTCAACCTCTTCAGCCAAAACCCCATCTAAAACCGCAATATAACTTTTATAAACTCTGTGTTTTTTAAATTCTTCTATACAAAGCTTTCTAAAATCTTCATCTTTGCAAAGCAAAATCACACCGCTTGTTTCTTTGTCTAAACGATTTAAAAGCTTGGCATTAAATTTTTTCTCCAAGTCTTCACTCACATAAGCGTAAGGTTTATTAATAGCAATAATCTTATCATCTTCAAAAATAATTTGAGGATTTTTGGTTTTTATCACATTAAATCTTGCCTTATCGTTCATCAAAGCTCTAGCAACCACAACTTTTTTTCCATGTGAAAAAACACAACCCTTATCAATCAAATCTTTAGCTTCACGATTTGAAATTTTTTCTTGCAAAGCTAAGAGTTTATAAGCTTTTTCTTGCATCAATTCCCTTTTGTATAGTTTGCATGATAAGATCTAAATTTTCTTTTTTGGAAATTTTAGCTTTTAAATTTAAATAATGGATTTTATCATTTAAATCTTTTAAATTTTCACAAAAATATACATTTTCTACTTCTTCAAACAAAGCCTTTTGATTGTGAATAAATTTCCCGCTGATTAATACATTGTCAAAATATGCCACTTCTATAGGATTATGTCCTCCTATACCTTCTATGAAAGAACCTCCAAGCACAACAACATCAGAAATTGCATAAAAATTTACAAGCTCCCCTAAAGTATCTAAAAGTAAAATTTTTTTAGAAAATTTCTTATTTTCATCTTTTAAAGAACTAAATTTTTCAAATTCTAAACCTTTGTTTAAAAGTAAATTTTCAACTTCTTTAAAACGCTCAGGGTGTCGTGGGGCGATAATGAGTTTTTCATTTTCTTCTAGTTTAAAATGATCAAGTAAAAGCTCTTCTTCATCTTTATGAGTACTAGCAAAAATGATAAGTTTTTCCTTAGGTTTGGTATAAATTTTATTATTTTTAATTTCTAAATTTGCCTTAATATTTTTAAAAATTTTAACATTTTTAGCTCCCAAACTTTCAAGTCTTACTTTATCTAATTCACTTTGAGCAAAAACTTCATCAATATAAGAAAAAATTTTTTTATAAAAAAAAGAAAATTTTTGATAAGAATGATAAGATTTATCAGATATTCTCGCATTAAGCAAAATAATCTTAGCCTTATAAATACGTGCCATAAAAACAAGCATAAGCCAATATTCTGCTTCAAAAATTACCAAAACCTTACAAGGATTAAACCAAAAAGGCAAAAAATTTTCAAAAGCAAGATAATTTACCTTTTTACAAAATTCTTTTGCACATTCAAAACCTGTTTGAGTAATAGTAGTTATTCTTGAATCAAATTTCAAAACCAAAGCTTTAATACTTCTTACCTCCCCGTAAGAACAAGCATGAAAATGTACATCAGCTTTTTCTTGATGTAAATTTTTATAAAGAAAAAATCGAGATTTTAAACTAATTTTGTATTTGGATTTTAAAAAAGAAAGCAAAAGAATAAAGACGGCACAAAATAAAAATGCCGTCCAAGTTAAAAAATAATAAAAAAAGATCAATTTTGCTCTTCTTGCTCTTTATAAAGAATTCTTCCACAATGAGGACAAGTTACAATCTCTTCACCTTTTACAATAGACAGATAAGTCTTATCGTAAATTTTCATAAAACATCCATAGCATGCTTGTTTTTTAACAGGAACTACAGCAGTATTTTTCGCCCATTTGCGAATTTTCTCATAAAAACTTAAAACTTTTTGATTCATCTCGCCCACAAGTTTGGTTTTTTTATCATAAACACTCATTCTATCTTTTTCAAGAACTTCCATTTCAGATTTAATGCTTACTCTAATCTCATTAATATTTTGCTCTTGTTTGATTTTTTCTTCTTCAAGTTCTTTTTTATAAGTTTCTTTATTCTCTAAAATTTTATCTAGTCTTACAATTTCATCATTTGCAGCGTCTAATTGCTCTTTTGCAATATCTTCTTCAATTTTTAAAGCATTAGCTTCTTTTTCTGTTTTTACTGCACCACTTTTTTTAGAAAGCTCTTTAATTTTTGCTGAAAACTCGGAAATATGAGCATTATTTTGCACTTTTTGATTTTCTATATCTTTAATTTCTTCATCGATTTTTTCTAAATCTGTGTTGATTTTTCCTATTTTTAACTCAGCATCTTTTAAAGTCTTATTAATACTGTCTATTTTTGGTTCATAACTATCAATTTCTTGATCTATTTTTGATAAAAGCACTAATTGTTCGAGATATTTATTCATTTATTTTCCTTAAAAATATTGAAATGGATTTTTTGAAACTGTTATTATAACTTGTAGCGGCAAATTTTTCAAGTCTTTTGCTAAACATTGAGAAAAATATCTCTCACTTTCAAAATGACCTAAATCAATAAGACTGATTTGATTACTAAGCGCCTCTAAAGCTTGATGATATTTAAAATCTCCACTTAAAAAACAATCCGCATCTACTTTAGAAATTAAATCCCCGCCACTTCCAGTACATATAGCAATACGCTTAATGTCTTTTTTACCACAATCACTTACACGTAAAATTTGTAAATTTAACTTTTTTTTCACCCAGTCACACAAAGCTTCAAAAGACATAGAATTTTCTACATAAATCAAAAATTCGTCTTTAAAAGAAATTTTAAAACCTAAAATTTCTTCCGCAAAATAAGTATTTAAATGACTTAAATCGTAATTTGTATGCATGCTGATTAAAGAAATATTTTTACAAATCATTTCTTTAATAAAAGCCCTAGGATAAGCCTTATCATACAAATTTTTTAAACCTTTAAATATCAAAGGATGGTGTGTGATAATTAAAGAATTTTCACTCGCTTCTTTAATGATATTTTCATCAATATCTAAACTTAAATAAACAGTTGAAATTTCACTATCCCTATCTCCAAGCAAAATTCCACTATTATCCCATGATTCTTGGATATTAAAGGGACTTAATTGATCTAAAAAATTATAAATTTCACTCAGCTTCATTTAAATTTTTCTTATAAATTTCAGCACAATTTTTTGAAAGCTCACGAATTTTTAACATATAATCTTGTCTTTGTGCTACAGAAATTGCTCCTCTTGCATCTAAAAGATTAAAAGTATGTGCAGCAAGCATACAATAATCATAAGCAGGTAAAGCTAGTCCTTGTTCTAAAATATTTTTACATTCTTTGTAAGAATTTTCAAACTGCTCATTTAAGATTTTAACATCACTTACTTCAAAATTGTATTTACTAAATTCATATTCACTTTGCTTATGCACATCTGCGTATTTAATTTTTTCTCCATTAAATTCACTCCAAACTATATCATAAACATTATCAACATTTTGAAGATACATGGCTATTCTTTCAAGGCCATAGGTAATTTCAGCACTTACTAAATCTACTGCTATACCGCCAACTTGCTGAAAATAAGTAAATTGAGTAACCTCCATACCATCAAGCCATACTTCCCAGCCTAAACCCCAAGCACCCAAACTTGGACTCTCCCAATTATCTTCAACAAAACGAATATCATGACTTTTTAAATCAAAACCCAAATTTTCAAGACTTTTAAGATATAATTCTTGAATATTATCAGGGCTAGGTTTAATCAAAACTTGAAATTGATAATAAGCACCTAAGCGATTAGGATTTTCACCATAACGTCCATCAGTAGGCCTTCTACTTGGAGCCACATAAGCAGCTGCCCAAGGTTTTTTTCCTAAACTTCTTAAAAAAGTTGCTGGATGAAAGGTTCCTGCACCTGCTGGCATATCATAAGGTTGCATAATCGCACAACCTTGCTCTTGCCAATAATTTTGTAAATTAAGTATCATTTGTGAAAAAGTCATTGTATCTCTCTTTATCGTTCCATATTTTCAATAGGTTTTTCTAAATTTTTATTCATTTCCAAATCAGGCTCTGTCTTAGCTCCAAAAATTTCTGCAGTTTTACTCCACATTAATTTATATTTACGTTTGAGAAATTCTATCTCTTCACGCGCATGTTTTAACTCATTGTTTAAGGTTTCTATAGTTTTTCTATCTTCATCATAAAGTTCTTGCATAGAATAAAGAGCATCTTTTAAAAATTTATTCTCATTTTTTAATGCTTCAAGTGTTTCATCTTTAGCATCTAAAACTTTTTCATGTAAATTTAAAATAGTTCCTATTGTTTTTTCAACAAAACTTTCCCCTGCTAAAGTCATTGAATTTACCATTGCAGGTTGAGATTTTGCAGCACTAGGCACCACACTAAAAGTACCTTGATGAGCTTCGATGTAAATTTTACCCTCTTCTTCTTTAAAATTTAAAGCCCCATTAGCCATCATACCTTTAACCACATCTTCATTTAAATGCACAAGTTTACAAAATTCTTCAAGTTCAAGATAGGTTTGCATTTTTATCCCTTATAATAAAACTTCTACTTCTTTTGAATCAGATACAAGTTTTTTTTCTTTTTCAAGACGATCTTCTTTAAGTTTTTGTGCTAAATCAACATCATAAATAGCTAAAATTTGCATAGCCAAATAAGCAGCATTGATTGCTCCAGCCTTACCAATAGCTAAAGTTCCTACAGGAATTCCACTAGGCATTTGCACCGTAGAAAACAAAGAATCCATACTTGCAAGATTACTTCCTGGCATAGGCACTCCTAAAACAGGTTTTGTGGTATAAGCTGCAACAGCTCCAGCCAAATGCGCTGCCATTCCAGCTGCTGCTATAAAAACTTTCGCACCTTTTTCTTCAGCATTTGTAATATACTCTTTTGTTCTTTTTGGGCTACGATGAGCTGATGAGATAATAAGTTCATACTTTACCCCAAAACTTTCTAAAGTTTTAGCAGCCTCTTTCATAGTCTCATAATCACTCTTGCTTCCCATTAAAATAGAAACAAAATTCATCTATATTTCCTTTCTTAAAAAACTTAATGCACTGATTTTACTTGGTAATTGAATTTCATGTTCATTACCGCTATGAATTTCACTAAATTCTTTATTGTTTTTAGCAATGAGTTTTTTAAACTCTATAAAATATTTATCCTCTTTTTGATAAATTTTACCTAGTTCATTGTCACAAGTTTGAATCACATCGCCTAAAGGAGCTAAAATTTCATAAGGCGTGTTTAAAACGATTTTTCCTTTGCATTTAAAAAAGCTTCCATCTTCGCTTATAGCATGCACTTGATGAGAGCCTTCTTCTATGCTTGTATTATGATTTTGTGTGTCGGTTTTTTCTAAAGGACGCGAAACAAGATAGCCATCTGTAAAACCACGATTCTTAAGCGTAGCAATCTCTTTTTCATACTTGTTTGACTCAAACTTACCCTCTAAAACATCCTGTATAGCCATTTTATAAGTTCTTGTTGTAAGCGCAACATAATATTCGCTTTTGGTGCGTCCTTCTATCTTAAAAGCACTGATACAATTTTCTTGCATGATTTTTTCTATATAAGAACAAAGATTTAAATCTTTGGAATTAAAAACATGAGTACCATTTTCATCTTCTTCTAAACGAAATAAAGTACCATTTTCTGGATTTTTAGCATAAAGCTCATAATTAAATCTGCAATCATTTGCACAAGATCCACGATTACTCATTCTTCCACTTTGCACAGAGCTTATTAAACAACGCCCAGAATAAGCAAAACACATAGAACCATGCACAAAGGCTTCAAGTTCAATATCGCAATTTTCTTTTAAAGCTTTAGCATCTTTAAGCCCTAATTCTCTCGCAATTACAACCCTTTTAGCGCCCATATCCTTATAAACTTGAGCATCTAAATAATTTAAAATATTCGCCTGAGTAGAAACATGTAAAGAAATTTCAGGTGCAAGCTCTTTAACAAGACGCATAGTTCCAACAGAAGCTACAATAAAAGCATCGGGTTTCATCTCACGTAATTTTAATATATGTCTTTTTAAGCCTTCAATTTGAGAGCTTAGATGAAAACCATTTAAAGTGACATAAATTTTTTTACCACGCTCATGGGTATATTTAATAGCTTCTTCAAAACTTTCATAATTAAATTCTCTTGCAGTACGTGATCTTAAAGAAAAATTATTCACACCCGCATAAACCGCATCTGCACCATAAGCTAAAGCAATTTTTAATTTTGTGAAATTTCCTGCAGGAGCTACTATTTCAGGAATGATCATTTTTGCCCTAAACTTGCAATTAAAGCTTCTATATCATCATTACTTACAACATCAGTAGTGCTATCACCTTCAATATGCACTGCAGAACTTACACGTTTTTTATCATCAATTTTACCTTCAAATAAAGAACTCATATAACGGCTTAAAGCACGCATTACATTAATAACACGTTCGATTTTTTGACGATGTATATCTTGATACTGCATTGCATCCATTGCCATCATCACTTCATCTTGTCCGCTTTGAAGATTTCCGACAATCTCCCTAGAACTTTTTTTAGCTTGATTGTTTAATTCTAAAGCTTCACTGAAACTTTCTACATTAGGAAATTTTTCATTAAGTTTGGAAAAAATATCAATATTTTTTTCTATTGCTTTATTTATTTCTTTGAGTAAACTTTCAGAATCCGCAAAAAAATTATTAATACTTTCAAGCTTATCCATCATTTCCGTTGCTTTAAGCTCGCTATCTTTTGTAACATCATCTAACTGATGTACAACTTTATGTTCCTGATTTGGTGGGGGTGGTGGCCATACTACACTAGGATTAGGTTTGTAATCAGCTATTTTGACATCTTCTAACATCAAAGCATCTTCTTCGGTATTCGATTCTTCGGTTTTTACCTCTGCTTCTGTCTCTGAATCAAGATCAACATCACCATTCATCAAAGCATCAAGCTCTTCTTGAGTCATTTTTTTCCCTTTTTTAAATCTAGATTTTCAATAATTGCTTAAAATTATAATCAATTTTATCTAAAACAAAAATATAAATTTTTATTTTTTAATCTTTTTAAATTAAATTTTTAAATTTATTAAAAAAAATATATTAATTAAATCTTAATTAAAAATTTTATGATATAATTTTATAAATTTAATTACATAAAGGAGTAAAAATATGGGAAAATTTGTTAATAATATAGATGATTTTTTCAAATTTTGCAAACAAAATGAAGTGCTTTTTGTTGATTTTCGTTTTACAGATATGATAGGAACTTGGCATCATATTACCTATAATCTTCATGCAATCAATGAAGAAACATTTCAAACTGGCATTCCATTTGATGGAAGCTCAATCCATGGATGGCAACCTATAGAAAAATCAGATATGATTTTAAAACCTGATGCTCAAAGTGCTTTTTTAGATCCTTTTACAGCTGATCCTACTATCATAGTATTTTGTGATGTGTATGATATTTACAAAGGACAAATGTATGAAAAATGTCCAAGAAGCATAGCAAAAAAAGCAATGGAATACCTTAAAAATAGTGGCATAGCTGATACTGCTTACTTTGGACCAGAAAATGAATTCTTTGTTTTTGATAGTGTAAAAATAGTTGATACTACTCATTGTTCTAAGTATGAAGTTGATACCGAAGAAGGAGAGTGGAATGATGATAGAGAATTTACCGATAGCTACAATACTGGACACAGGCCAAGAAACAAAGGTGGATATTTTCCAGTTCAGCCAATTGATTCTTTAGTAGATATTCGTTCTGAAATGGTTCAAACCCTTGAAAAAGTAGGTCTTAAAACTTTTGTTCATCATCATGAAGTTGCACAAGGACAAGCTGAAATAGGAGTAAATTTTGGCACGCTTGTAGAAGCAGCTGACAATGTTCAAATTTATAAATATGTTGTAAAAATGGTAGCTCATTTAAATGGCAAAACTGCCACTTTTATGCCAAAACCTTTATACGGAGATAATGGCAATGGTATGCATGTTCATATGAGCTTATGGAAAGATGGGGTAAATTTATTTTACGATAAAGATGGATACAGTGGACTTAGTCAAACTGCTATAAATTATATAGGTGGAATTTTAAAAAATGCTAGAAGTGTCGCAGCTTTTACAAATCCAAGTTCCAACTCTTACAAAAGAATAGTTCCTGGCTTTGAAGCTCCTTGTATTTTAACTTATTCTTGTCAAAACAGATCAGCAAGTTGTCGCGTTCCTTATGGCATAGGTAAAAATTCAGCTCGTATAGAAATTCGCTTCCCTGATAGTACTGCTAATCCTTATTTAGCTTTTGCTAGTCTTTTAATGGCAGGGCTTGATGGAATCAAAAATAAAACCATTCCTGTAGGTCCTATGGATGAAAATTTATTTGATCTTACTTTGGATGAAATACGTGAAAAAGGGATAGAGCAATTACCACATACTCTAAGAGGAAGTTTAGAAGCTTTAATCCGACATAATTCTTATTTAAAACCTGTAATGAGCGATATTTTTATCGATGACTATCAGCATTTAAAATTTGAAACACAAGTTTGGCCAGTAGAAGCTCGTCCAACTGCTTATGAATTTAAAACTTGCTACTCTTGCTAAAAATTTAATGGCGTTTAACACGCCATTAAACTAAAAAAGAATTAAAAATATTTATTTTATATCAACTATCGCTTAAGTTGATTTACAATTCCTAGCATATCATCACTTGTTGTAATTGCCTTAGAACCCGCTTCATAAGCCCTTTGTCCTGTGATAAGATCTGTCATTTCTTCAACAAGCTGAACATTACTAAGTTCTATAAATCCATGTCTTATTGTTCCAAGTCCATCTTGTCCTGCTATACCCGCAACAGGTGCACCACTTGCTCCTGTTTCAAGATAAAGATTATCACCCATAGAATGAAGACCCGCTGGATTTATAAACTGAACTAGCTCCACTTGGCCAATTTGAGTTTCTTGTTGCTCCCCTGGTAGCATTACAGAAACGGTTCCATCTGTAGCAACATTAATTGCTGTTGCGCCTTCAGGTATTGTCATTTCAGGTAAAAGTCTATAACCATCTGAATTTACAATATTGCCTTCATTATCTTTTGTAAATTGCCCATTTCTAGTATATCCTATAGTGCCATCAGGAAGTTGTATTTGAAAAAACCCATTACCTGCAATAGCCATATCAAGACCATCAGTACTTGTTGATTTTAAATTTCCTTCAGTAAAAACTTTAGTTACCGCTGTTGGACGCACACCCACACCCACTTCTATACCCGAAGGAGAAAGAGTAGTAGCTGAAGTTGAAGTTCCTGCATACTTCATAACTTGATACATAAGATCAGCAAATTCTGCGCGACTTTTCTTAAAACCTGCTGTATTAACATTGGCGATGTTATTTGAAGTAACATCAATTTGTGTTTGCTGCGCTACCATTCCCGTAGCAGCAGTATGAAGTGATCTCATCATTTTTAATCCTTTTTTTTATTTTATTTTAAATTATTTAACAGCTGCAAGCTTATTGATAGCTTCTTGATTTAAGTCATCCATATGAGCTGTCATAACTTTTTGATACATTTCTACCATTCTGTTTGCTTCAATCAGTCCTACCATTTCAGTAACTGGATTAACATTTGATCCCTGAGAAAAACCTTGGCGAATAGCATTGGAGTTTTCCAAATCTCTAATGCGGGTTAGATCATCTATTTTATAGACATTATCCCCATCTTTTTGCAAAGCTCTTATATCATCTACTTGTGCTACAAATAATCTTGCATTTTGAGCTCCATCAACCTCAATGCTTCCGTTTTTATCAACGCTAATTTGAACAGCACCATTAGGAATGCGTATGCCAGCATTCTGAGGATTATTAAAATAATCACTACTTAATACCTTGTATCCTTGCTTATTTACCAAATAACCCTCATCATCAAGTTGAAAATTTCCATCTTTAGTTAATCTTACTTCTCCATCTTTGGTTTGAACCAAATAAAAAGCATCTTCTCTAGTCATTGCCAAATCCAAAGGATTGTTTGTGGCCTTTAAAGAACCTAGGCTAAAATCCGTATATTCTTGAGAAACTTGCGGGATTCCATCTATTGTAGTATTTACAAAACGAGACGCATCTCTTGTGTGATTTTCTATAGGCAACTCATCCTGAGTTTCTTTAAAAATCCTTTTAAAATCTGCAATAACCACATCATCTCTTTTGTATCCACTTGTATTAATATTGGCAAGATTATTAGTAATCACATCAAGTTTATTAAACTGAGTTACCATTCCACCAGTTGCTTGATAATATCCATTTTGCATATTTTCACCTATAAAATTAAGATTTTATAGCTATAAAAGCAAAGAGTGTTCCAACTTTTAAAAACAAAGAAAAATAAATATTTGAAAGATTATTAGGAGAGAAATTTAAACTACAAAAAGCAAGATTTGACTCAATCTTGCTTTAAAAATCAATTTTAATCCATTTGACGACGCAAGAAAGTTGGTGTTTCAATTTGCGCCATTATCTCTTCATCGTAACCACCGCTTACCTTTTTAAGACTTAAATAAGGATTTTTCCTAGAAGCTTGAGCTTCTTCGGTAGATTTTTTAGCTACTGTATCTTTATCTTCAAATCCTGTCGCAATAATAGTTACTTCAACTCTATCTTCCATGCTATCATCTGTGGTAGAACCAAAAATAATCTTAGCATTTTCATCAACAATTTCTTGTATACTATTTGCTGCTGCCGAAATTTCAAACAAAGAGCAATTAGAACTTGTTTTAAAATGTAAAATAACTCCCTTGGCACCCTTAATATCCATTCCATCAAGCAAAGGAGATTCTATAGCGTTTGAAAGGGCCTCTTCTATAGCATTTTCACCACTAGCACTACCAACACCCATAAGCGCGAGTCCGCGATGACTCATGATGGTTCTTACATCCGCAAAGTCAACATTAATATCTCCATTATCAAGCAAGATAGACACCATACCTTTTACAGCACGAGCTAAAATATCATCAACCAATCTAAAAGCATCTTTAATGCCTGCTTTTTTATCAATAATGCTCAATAATTTTTCATTTTGAATTACAAGAATAGAATCACTTTCTTTTTTAAGCTCAAGGAGACCGCTTTCAGCAAGTTTTTTTCTTTGTTTTCCTTCGAATGCAAAAGGCATAGTTACAACAGAAACAGTTAAAGCTCCAATCTCTTTAGCTGCTTGTGCAATAACTGGAGTGGCACCCGTTCCAGTACCTCCACCAAAACCTGAAGCAATAAATACAATATCACTTTGACTAAGACTTGCTTTTATTTCTTCAAAACTTTCTCTAGCACTTTCTGCGCCTACTTCAGGAAGCATACCAGCGCCTAAACCTTTAGTTTTTTTCTCGCCAAGTTGAATTTTAGTTTTTGCTAATGAAATTGAAATAGCTTGTGCATCAGTATTTGCTGCAATTAAATCAAGATCATTTAATCCCATTTTAACCATATGGTTGATCATATTACCGCCACCGCCACCGCAGCCTATAACCTTAATTTTTGCACCTTTATTATGTTGCATTTCTTCTACTAAAAATTCACTCATAAAAATTTCTCCTTGTTAAAATTGATTCATAATTTTATGCCAGATATTTGAAAAAACGCTAGGTTTTTTTTCTTTTGGCTCTTTAAAATCTAATTGTTCTTGTATTGCAATTGTATCATTTTCTTGCAAATTTTCATCAAAAAAATCAGATTTTATTTCACTTTCTGCATCTTTTTGCAAAACAATATCTTGTTTAATTTGACGATTAAAATTTTCAATTTCCCCTTTATATCTTAATTTTTCATTAGAATCAAGTTCATAAGGCGTAAAATACCCTGCTCCATATAAACAAAGTCCTATAGCACAAGTATTTTCAGGATCATTAAAAATTTCACTAAAACCAGTAATCAAATCTTTTCTTGCAGTAGCCAGTCTAACTGAGCGATTATCAAATGTTGCAGGAGCTAGCTCATCAATACCTGCTAACTTAGTCATTCCACCTGTTAAAACAACTCCACCACCTATAGCATTGGCATAACGATTATCACTTAAGATTTTTGCCAAAATCATCAAAGTTTCTTCCGCTCTTGCATAAATTACGTTTGAAATAATATCCAAAGAAACTTCATTAACCTTTCTTTCATCGCCCATTGAAGGAATTTGTATAAGGGTGTTAGGCTGTTGCGAAAGAGCTGCATAATTAAGCTTGATTTTTTCTGCTTCTTTTAAAGGTGTATGCAATGCCATTGATAAATCTTGGGTGATATTAATCGAGCCAATTTGCAAACAATCATTGTATCTAATTGAATTTCCAGTATGAACAACCATATCACAAATCGCTCCACCCGTATCAATCAAAACAGCGCCTAATTCCTTTTCGCTATCATCTAAACAAGCTATAGCTGAAGCATATCCTGAAAGAACTATATTATCCACTCTTAAATCAGCTAATTCAACCGCTTTCTTAAGATTTTTAATATGAGATTCTTGTGAAATCACTATATGGGTTGAAACTTCTAAACGATTGCCACTCATTCCCAAAGGATCATCAACATGTTCAAGATCATTAACCTTAAAATTATAAGGCAAAACATGGATAATTTCATAACCACTTGGTAGATTGGCAGTATGCTTAGCTGTACTTACAGCACGATGGATTTCTTTAATGCCTATTTCATGATTTGGAATATTAACAACACCTACACTATCAACGCTTTTAGTATAAGCACCTGATATAGACACCACAACCTTATCATAATGAACTCCGCTCATCATCTCAGCACTTCTAACAGCTTCTTCAATAGATTTAGAAGCAAGCTCTATATTGGTAATGGCACCTTTTTTAACCCCGTTGGTTTTTGACTTGGAAAAACCAATAATTTTTAATCCATCTTCATCTTTTTGAGCAATAATGGCACAAGTCTGGGTTGAGCCTAAGTCAATTCCTAATATATTCAAAATCAATTCCCTTTATAATAAATTTTTATTGGATATATCTTTTTAAGTTCATCAATAAGTTCTTGCTTAAGCTCATTTGCTTTTAAATTTTGCAAATTTTGCTCAAGCATAGTTTTGTATTGTTTAAATTTATCGGAGTTCATATCTAATTTTTGTTTATTTATTTTATATAATATTGCTTTATTGTCGTTAATGACCACATAAGAACTATTTTGATCAGCATTAAATACATTCATTAAAAAATAAGCAAATTCAGAATCATTTAATATCTTATCACTAAGCTTTACACTCTCGCGAGAACTATCTCGACTTAAAAAGCCTATATCATCGCCTTTAAAATTTACTAAACTATTTTTGGCTTTTTCTTCTAAATTTTTTCTAGCTTGTTCGCTTAAATACATAGGTAAAACTTCTTCTCTAGCTTCTTCAAAAGTTTTATTTCTTATAGGATCTACTTTATTTAGTTTAACTATGATATATCCGTTATTATAAGGTGCTGGTCGTAAAACATCTCCATTTTTAGCTTTATTCAAAAGATCAATTGGATAATAAACATCAGATTCACTAATATTTTGATCTTTTTGAAAATTATCTTTCCCATTTTTTAAATCTAAAAATTTAGCATTAGCCACATTCTTTAGTTGCATTAAGGCGTAATCTTTAGCAACTTCATTTTTAGCAGACTGAAAATCCATCACTTTACCTGCAAAATCTTTATATTTTAGTTTATTTTCATCTTGATTGTAAAATTTTTCTAATTCTTTGTCGTCAATTTTCTCATTGCTAACTGGCAAAAAATAAGTTGAAATTTCATATATTTTTTTAGTTTTATAATCTTCTTTATGTTCATTCCAAAGCTTTTTTAAATCCTCTTCATTAATCTTAATATTTTTTTTGTCATAATCAATTTTTGCAATACTTAAAGCATCTTGCATAAAATAACTAGAAGCTAACATTTTTAATTCCTCATCTTTGCTAGGAATATTAAAAATTTGATTAAGTTTATCGGTAATTACTTCATTTGCAAGTTGTGTTTCATAATCTTTTGGAGTTAAATTATTGGCATTTAAAAGTTCATAATAAATTGTTTTGTTAAAATCCCCTGTAGAATCTTGAAATTCTCTAGTATTTGCAAGTTTTTGTAAAATTTCATTCTCGTTTATGCCAATACCCAAATCTTTAGCAAAATTTAACAAAAGCTTATCTTCAACAAGAGAGCTTAAGGCTATATTTTTAATGCCTAGTTGCTCAGCATTTTCTGGAGTTAAAGCACCATTGCTAATTTGATTATAATAACTTAAAATCTGTCTATATCTAGTATCAAATTCGCTAAAACCTATCTTTTCATTTCCTACAGTTGCAACACTCGAACTTCTATTGAGATTAAAATCATAAGCACCCCAACCTAAAAAGCCGGCGCCAACAAAAGCTATAGTACTAACCCATATAGTAACAACAAGATATTTTTTGTGATGTTGCATCCAAGTAAGCATATCATTCCTTGATTAAATTTAAACTAGATATTGTATCGTAGAAGTGTTTAAGTGGAGTTTAATTATAAAATTTTTACCAAAAAATATTTGTTCTTTAAATTTTATGATTTTTACAATGAAATTTAGTTATAATTATAGTTTATAAAAATTTATTAGGATTGATTTTGGAAATTCCTCATATGCCAGTTTTACTTAATGAAGTTCAAGAGATTTTTAAAAATCTTAAAACAGGTTATTTTTTAGACTGCACTTTAGGATTTGGCGGACACAGTGAAGCTTTGCTTAAAAATCATCCTGATCTTGAAATCATTGCTTGCGATCAAGATCAACAAGCTTTAGAATTTTCTAAAAAACGTCTTAAAGATTTTCACAATAGGATAACTTTTATACAAAGTAATTTTAGTGAAGTTTTAGAAAAAATTTCACATAAAGAAGAATTAAGAGGTATTTTAGCAGACATTGGAGTTTCTTCATTTCAACTTGATAATAACGAAAGAGGTTTTAGTGTAAATTCTGACTTTTTAGATATGAGAATGAATCAAAACTCCAAAATATCGGCTTATGAGATTATTAATACTTATACAAAAGAGCAATTAACTTCTATTTTTAAAGATTATGGAGAATTGCACGATGCACATTTTATTGCTGAAAAAATTTGCCTAGAAAGAAGTAAAAATCCAATCAAAAGCGCCAAGGAACTTTATCAAATCATAGGAAAAGGCAAACAAAATCATAGAAAAATTTCCAAAGCCACTTTAGCATTTCAAGCCATTAGAATAGAAGTAAATCAAGAACTTAAAGTGCTTAAAGATTTTCTTGGGCATTTAGAAAATTTAAAACCAAAAAATTGCATTTTAGCAATCATTAGTTTTCATTCTTTGGAAGATAGAATAGTAAAAAATTTTTTCAAAAAATGGTCAAAAAACTGCATTTGTGATGAAAAAATAATGCGTTGCGAATGTGGAAATAACCATAGCCTAGGGCAAATAATAACCAAAAAAGCTATAAGCGCAAGCAAGGAAGAACTTTTAAAAAATTCTCGCTCTAGTTGTGCTAAAATGCGGGCTTTTTATTTTAATAATTTGGACAATAAATAATGCTAGAAGATGATTTTATAAAAGAACGCCAAAACATACGCCAAAAAATGCTGAAATTTTCTCGTGCTATAAATCAAGGCAAACCGCTTGATGATGACTTAAGAAATGAAATTTCTAGCGATGATATTTTAAGACGTCGTTTTAAAAAAAAGACTCCTAATAAATTCTTAGAAGAACTCGATGAAGAGTATGAGTCAAAACATACCAAAAAATCAAATATATATTTAAAAGAAGATCTGATCAATGTTAAATTAGAAGAAAAGCAATCTCTTGCTAAAAAAATTTTTTCCAAAATGAAAGAAAGAAAAAAAGAAGAAAATAAAAAAACTAAAAAGATTTTTTCGTTTGGAAGAAAAAAAATAAACAAGATAAAAAATATTCAAACCAAACCAAAAATTCAAACAAAAAATGATCAAAACCCTATCCAAGATAAAAAAGAAAAAAAAGAATCTATAAAATCTATAGAAAAAATTCAAAAAACTGAGCCTAAAATACAAAATTCCCAAACTATAGAAAAACGACCTGATATTAAAAAACAACCCGATATTAAACAAAGTTTGGAAAATTTACAAAAAAAGATAACACCACAAGAAAATAAACAAGAACTTCCAAAACCATCCAATCAAGCCCAAGAAAAACAACAAAATGATGAAGATGCTCAAAAGGCAAAAAATGTTTTATTAGAAGGCTTCTCTAATGCCACCAAAGAAGATAGAAACCTAAATTTCAATCATCTTCTTTTTGCGGCTTTACTTGTTAGTTTTGCGTTATTTTTATTTGCTCCACAAATTTATATTAGAAATCAAATTTATTATCTTAGTAGAGAAATTGCTACATTAAGAACAGAAGAAAGCGTTTTAAACGAAGAAAATAAAGATTTAAAAAGAAGACTTGAAAATATGCGATTCCAAAATCAAATTTTAGATTATTTAGAATGAATAATCTTATCTAAAACATACTGCTCTAAATTTGCTTTTGGAATTTCTTCTTTTAAGGCTTCCCTATAAATTTCACCTGCCATTATAGAGTATTTTTCATAAGCAAAATAAGGGAAATGCAAAGCCCAGGCTTTTTGTATTATTTTTTTTGAGATTATTTTGCGAGTATAAACTTTAAAAATATCATATCCTATAAATACACAAGCAGTAACCATAACAGCACTCACTATGCTTATATGAAAGTCAAGTTTTGTTAAAAAATAATGAGTAATTAAAAGCAATGGCAACAAAACCACAGCACAAAAAACACCAAAATAAATATAAGAATTTAGAATTTTGAAATTAAAATTTAGCTTAGAAGGATCTACAAGCATACCGTCATTAAAAAGTGCATTTGCCTCTAATAAATCCTTCACTAAAACAGGTTGTTCTGATACTTTAAATAAAAAACGAAGGCTAAATTCTTTAAATTTTTTCATAATCCACGCTTTATTTTTTAATTAAAATTTTATCTAAAGAAAATTAATTTTTACTAAATATAAACCTCTTTCAATTGCTTATTAATTCTTCTGTGATTCTAGCGATTTCTAATTCTTCATCTGTAGGAATAACAAGCACTTTAACTTTAGAATTGGCATGATTTATCATTCTTTCGCCCGAAATCCTTTGTTTGTTAAGTTCAAAATTTAACTCGATACCAAGATGAGCTAATCTCTCACATACTTTTTGTCGAACCAAACTATCATTTTCTCCTATACCACCTGTAAAAATAATAGCATCGGTTTTTGGCAACACAGCAAAGTAGGATCCTATATATTTTACAAGACGATAGCAAAACATATCAAGAGCCAAACGTGCTTTATCATTACCTTGTTCTATCTCTCGTTCTATATCTCTAAAATCATTATAACCGCAAATTCCATATACTCCGCTTTTTTTATTCATCAGTGTATCTATTTCTTCTATAGTTAAACTTTTAATATGGCTTATAAAAGGTAAAATAGCAGGATCTATATCCCCGCAACGCGTTCCCATAATAAGTCCTTCAAGCGGAGTAAATCCCATAGAAGTATCCACACTTTTACCTTTTTCTATAGCACATACACTTGCACCATTTCCAAGATGAGCAGAGATAACATTTAATTCATCTTGATCTTTTTGAAGAAATTTTGCCGCTCTAGAACTAACATAAGCATGGGAAGTCCCATGAAAACCATATCTTCTAATATTATACTTATCATAAAAATCATAAGGCAAAGCATACATATAAGCAAAATCAGGCATAGTACGATGAAAAGCTGTATCAAAAATAGCCACATTTGCAACACTAGGTGCAGCTTTAATCATTGTTTTTATACCTGCTAAATGGGCAGGATTATGTAAAGGAGCAAAAATACTAACCCTATCTATTTCTTTAAGAACATAGTCATCTACTAAACAATGCTCACTTAAATTTATTCCCCCATGAACTATACGATGACCACAGCCATCAAGAGCATTTAAATCCGCTAAAATTCCTGATTCTTTAAAAAGCTCATTGACTATACTAAGCCCTTCTTCGTGATTATTTATCGTTAATTCTCTTTCAAAACTTTCATTATTTAAAACATTTTTTAATATAACTTTTGAATTTTGCTCTCCGATTTTCTCTACTAAACCACTCGCTTTAACGATTTTATTATCAAAAAATTTAAATTTAATCGATGAAGAACCTGAATTTAAAACTAAAATTTTCATTTATTATTCCTTTCTATTGAGCTTGTATAGCACTTAAAATAACAGTATCTACAATATCATCCACCAAACATCCGCGACTTAAATCATTAACAGGTTTTTTAAGACCTTGTAAAATAGGACCGATTGCTAAAGCATTAGCGGTTCTTTGAACTGCTTTGTAACAAATATTTGCTGCATTAAGATCAGGAAAAATATATACATTTACATGGCCTGCTATCTTAGAATTTGGCATTTTCTTTGCTGCAGTCTTTAGGTCATAAGCACAATCAAACTGCATAGGACCATCTATATTTAACTCAGGGTATTTTTCTTTAGCAATCTTTAATGCTTCTTTTACAAGATCTACGCTTTCTCCTTTACCGCTATCACCACTAGAATAAGAAAGCAAAGCTATTTTTGGTTCAAGTCCAAAAGACTTAGCAGTCATAGCACTTACATAAGCACTAGTTGCAAGCTGTTCAGCAGTTGGACTTGGATTTACAGCACAATCCGCAAAAGCTAAAACTTGATCTTCAAGCCCCATAAAGAAAATTCCCGAAACAGAACTAATACCTTCTTTGGTTTTAATAAGCTGCAATGCAGGGCGAATCGTTTCAGCTGTAGTAGTTGATGCTCCACTAACCATAGCATCAGCTTTTCCAGTATGTATAAGCAAAGTTCCAAAATAAGTTTTATCCTGAACTAGCATCTTAGCCTCTTCTAAACTCATTCCTTTAGATTTTCTTGCCTCGTAAAGAATGGAAGTAAATTCTTGATTATATTCTGAATTGAGCGGATTCATAATTTGTATAGTACTTAAATCAAGACTTAATCTAGCAGCATCTTGTTTGATTTTTTCCTCATCACCCAATAAAATAAGATCAACAACTTTACTTTTTAATAAAATTTCAGCAGCTTTTAAAATTCTCTCATCATTACTTTCTGGCAAAACAACAGTTTTTTTATTTTTTACGCTTTGTTTAATCAATTCATATTTAAAACGATGCGGAGTTATAAAATCATACTCTTCAAGCTTTTGCACTTCTTCAAAATTAAATTTTTCATTAATCAAAACATAATTACGACCATCTAGGGCATGATCGAAATATTTTTGAGCTATAAGTTTATCTTCATCGTTAATAATAGCAGCGATAGGGGTATTAAGATTTTTAGCCAATTTTATACTAAGATCAAATCCATCAAGTATTCCAAATTCGCAAAAGCTATTTACAAGCACAAAATCGTATTTGCGTTTTAACTCTTCATATTCTTCTAAAATAACATTAAAAAAATTATGAGGATCTTTGCTAAATTCCTCCATTGCCTCTCTAAAGGTAAAACCATAAGCGCTTTTTACGGTTTGATTGATATTAAATTCTTCCAACCAACCTTGCAAAACAGGGACGCGATGTATGTATATTACAGGGCAATAAATTGCGATATTTTTGTAAATTTTGCTATAATTTTTAAGCAAATTTGTACTAATAATAGTATTTAACTCATCACTTCTAGATCTCATCAAATAAAGATTTGCCATCATTTTCTCCTTAAATTTATAAATGTGGAACACTCTTTGCTTTTTCTAATTTTAACAAAAGAAAAATAAAAAATTTATATTTTAAAGGACGAAAATGAAAAAAGTTTTATTTTATGTGTTACCGTTTGCATTTTTTGGTTGTTCTGCAACGGTTGATCCACAAATTTCAATGAAACCACCTGCTTATGTAGAAGAACTTGCACCAAAACAAAGCAATAATGTAGAAAGTGCACCAGGATCGCTTTTTGGCAAAGGGGATAATCCTTTATTTTCAGATAAAAAAGCTATGAATGTAAATGATTTAGTTACAGTTGTTATACAAGAAAGTACCACTCAAAGCACACAAGCTAATAAAGCAACAAGTAGAACTAATACCTCAAATTTAGGCGGAGGTGCTTTAACAGGAAGTTCAGGAGTGGTAGCTAATGCTCTTAATAAAGTCAATGCTTATTCTAATATAGGCTTTCAAACCAATAGTTCAAACAACTACACAGGAACAGGCTCACAAAGCAGAAATGAAAGTTTCAATACTACAATTTCAACACGTGTAATTAAAATTTTATCAAATGGTAATTATTTTATCGAAGGTTCAAGAGAGCTTTTAATCAACGGAGAGAAGCAAATCATACAATTAAGCGGTGTTATTCGTCCTTATGACATCGGTCAAGACAATACTATAGATAGTAAATATATAGCAGATGCTAAAATTCTATATAAAACAGAAGGAGAAGTGGATAGAAGCACAAGAAAACCTTGGGGTAGTAAAGTTATAGAAGCGATATGGCCATTCTAAAAGCAAGGTTAAACCTTGCTTTTAGGCTTTTATTCTTTTACAGCCCTACTTTTAACCTCATCTTCAACTTCAGCTAAAAATCTATCTACAAGTTCACTTTCTTTTAATTTAGCTACAACTTCACCATGTCTTATGACAAGTCCTTGATTTTTCCCAAAGGCTATAGCCACATCAGCGCCCTTAGCTTCACCTAAAGCATTTACCACACAACCCATGACACTGATGTTTAAAGGTTCTTTTATATGCTTGGTTTTTTCCTCTACGATTTTAATCGCACTTAACAAATCACTTTGAATCCTACCGCAAGTTGGACATGAAATAATATTTACTCCGCTTTTTTGTACTCCGCTATCTTGCAAAATTGCTCTCGCTACACGAATTTCTTCTTCAAGCTCACCCGTCATAGAAACACGCATAGTATCGCCTATACCTTTAAGAAGTAAATTTCCTAAAGCTATAGAACTTTTTACAGTGCTATGAAATTTAGTTCCTGCTTCAGTTACCCCTAAGTGAAAAGGATAATCACAAAGCGGTCTTAATCTCTCATAAGCTTCTATAGTTTTTTGAGCATCTGAAGTCTTCATGGAAATTTTAATATCAAAAAAGTCTAAATCCTCTAAAAGCTTGATATTATACATCGCACTTTCTAGCATGGCATCGACACCATAACCAAATTTATCACTAAATTGTTTTTCTATGGAGCCGTGATTTACACCGATGCGTATAGGGATACCCCGTTCTTTACATGCTTTTACCACTTCTTTAATATTTTCTTTAGAGCCTATATTGCCAGGATTTATACGCACGCCATCGATAAATTCAGCACAATATACAGCCAAATTATGATTAAAATGAATATCTACGATTAAAGGTAGAGGACTTTTAGCTTTAATCTCTTTTAAAGCCCTTGCATCAGCCATATCCAAGCACGCCAAACGCACTATGTTTGCTCCTGCAAAATAAAGACGATTGATTTGTTCTAAAGAACCTTCTATATCTCTTGTTTTAGTAAAAAGCATAGATTGAACTGAAATGGGTGCATCACCGCCTATTAAAACATTTCCTACTTTGATTTGTCTGGTTTTAAATCTTTTATACTCCATAACTTCACTCTTTGAAAAATTTTAATATCAAATTTTAACTTTTTATTGCTTTAATTAAAGTTTATTTTTGATAATATATTTAAATTTCATGACATTTAAATATTTATGAATTATATATAAATTAAATACAATTAAAAGAGGTTATATGCAAAATCTTTTACTCTATATAAAAAATAACCTAACTCCAACCCTAGCTCAAATTCTTTTACAAGCTTTAAAAAATTCGAATAATGAAAATTTTTTTACCTTTGTTTTGAAAAATATTGAAACAATTTGCACTTGGCTCAATTCTAACGAATTTAGGGATAGATATTTATCAACAAAACATCCTTATCCACCTTTAATCAATCCTAATTTTATAGAAATAGATTCTAGTCGACATTGCGCAGAATTAGTTTGGGATTTAAATTTACCCCTACCTAAACACTATAAATTTATCTATATTTCTCCACATGGCGTTGGAGCAGCAGCATTTTTAAGATACCTTAATCAATGTTGCGATGTAACTTGTTTTGCCTCCTGGGTTTTACCACCTGATAGCAAAGAGAGATATTGTATTAATTACATGTGTCTAAATGATAATACAATTGCTCAATATGCTATTAATATATCAGAAATTAATCTACCTTATTTTGATAAATATCTATCTTTATTAGATTTTAATTCTAAGATTATTTGCGGAGTTCGAGATCCAATAGGACTTTTAAAGCATAACTGGGGAAGAGATTGGAGTAAAGTTTTAAGAAACTATCCCCCTGAATTTAATCTAACTTATGATTGGCGTTATTACATCAACTATCTTACTCATCAAAATCATAAAATTAAAATCGATATAAATGAACTACAACAAGGAGTTTTTATCATCTCTTATTTATTAAAATATTTTAACAAAGACAATGTATACTATCTTGATATGGAAGAAATCCGCCAATCAAAGGCCTTCGATACCATGAATTTACTTGCTATAAATTTTAATTTTACCCCCCCCCATAAAGATAAATTAGATTTATTTAAAATTAAAGAATTTAGAGGTTATATTCGCTATCTTTTTCCTATTACACTTTATGCAAATTCTAAAGATATTAATAACACCTTTTATCTTAATACTCCTAAAAATAATAAAAATTTCAATATTGATAGAACTTCTAGCATTCCCATAATTTTAGACAGAAAACATATCAATCATGAAAAAATAGACATAATACAAGAAATTATAAAAAACGACCTATGTAATGATATGGGTGTATATATTGATAAAAATGATTTTAAGCAATTAGAACAAAACAATCTTTTATTTTCAACAATTAAACATTATTTGTATGATTTTTTATATCAAATTAAAATAACCATAGATGAAACAGAATCAAAAATGATGAAAGAAAAAGATGTAATAGATTATTTTATAAAAAATAAATCACTTATTCACACTTTTTTTAATATTTTTGAAAATGATCTAAATCATTTAAAGCAAAAATTTCCCAATATAATTAACTCTTGGACATACTATAAAGAATTTGAAAAATGCGTCAAGAGTTAGATGACAATATTCAGGGAAAAGATGTAAGGGGTATTTTAAAAAGAACATGTAACTATCCCTAAATAATTTTAGCAAAACCACCAAATAATAGGATTTTAAAGCTCATAAAAATAACTTTTTATCTTTCCTAATTTAAAGTGTAAAAAATCCCAAATATCCCAAAATATCCGTTTTGTCCCAAAAAAAGTGATTAAATGCTGTTTAAAAGGCAGATAAACACGAGTTTTGATTTTAATTTTATATCCCAAAAATGTTTTTAACCCTATAAGATAGTTGCATTTTTACTTAAAGTATTCTTATGTTTTTTAACCATGTAACTATCCCTATAAAACACTATATAATCATACTTTAACCACTTTTTATATAAAAATAGTATGTAACTATCTATAGCTTTAAGGTTTGGAGAATAGTTACATATAAAACCTAAACATTTAGTTGGTTTTTGTAAGCTTATAATAGACTAAGATTACTTTAATTTATTTAAAAATTATTTTTATTTTTGATTTTATTTTTTAACTTTGATGATAACTTTTGCCAATTATAATGTTTTTTAAAAGAGAAATATATTAACTTTTATATATATTTAGTTTTAGACTTGTAAATATAACTATATTATTTTTTAATTAATATGAATTATGTTTTTGTATATAGATATCGCATCTATTTTTCAATGCCATAAGTTTTTTGAGTCCCAAGGGATTATTTTTTTTGAAATCATCGCTATTTAAATAACAATCATATCTCCCTATGATGTTTTTTATCATATATGCAAAATGTTCCATTATAATATTTTCATCTATCTTATTGTTTTCAAAAAAAGTTTGAAGTATTTCAAAATAATTCATCATCATTATAATTGATCTTTCTAATTCTGGATTGTTTTTATCTTTAATTTTTTTAATATTTCTTCATCTCCTTTTTCGTATTTTATATTTTGTTGCTCTCTTGTATAATCTCTTGCCTCTATAAAATGTTTTTCATCCCATTTGGATAATAACTGCATTGTTAAATTAAATTTATCTGCTCTTGTTTTTTCAAAAATAGAATAAGCATTTAGCACCAATGAGCCTGAAACCACATAAGCAGAAACAATAGATATAATAGCTTTAATTCTGCTTTCTAAATCACTAATAAATACAAAACATAAATACACTGCTATCAAAAACCCAATTATACATAGAAATATAATAAAGTATTTATTTTTTAATATTTTCATTAAAATCCCTTTAATATGTAATTAAATTTCATTAGAATTATATATTAAATTTTTTATTTAGTCAAATTTTTAAAGTTGCTTTGTAAAATCAAAGTCTTATTTTTTCACTTTGATTTCTAATGCAAAATTAAGTATATTTTTATTTATAAACTTATAATTTTAACTTAAAAAATCAACTTTTCAAAATAAAATATTTTAATTACTTTTTGTAATTTTATGTTTAAATTCTTTGAAATTAAAATTAAAGGATTTAAAATGCAAATGCAAGAAGTAATCGAAAAATTAAAAGACATACTTGCTAGTGAAGGTAAAAGATATTTAAAAACAAAAAATATAGCTAAAGAATGAAGTTTAGAAACCCCATTCCTTATCCACAAATACTCAATTTTTTACAAGAAAGAAATATAAGTATAAATTATTTCTTTTACGGAAGCTCTCCCAAAGATCAATTGGTAGTAAAGAATGTGAGTTTATCACCTGCTATGGAGAAAGCATGGAGCCACTTATAAAAGATGGAAGATTTGTGTAATAGATAGAAATAAAACCTTTAAGAATAAAAGCATTTGTGTGATTAACACTAGAGATGGACTTTTTATAAAACAAGTTTTAAAACAAGATGATGGAGTGATTTTACACTCTTTAAATCCTTTGTATAAAGATATATTTTATAAAAATGGAGATTTTTTGCTAATTGGTGTGGTAATTGGAGAACTTTCTAAGATGCAACAGCACACAATAAGCTAAGTCAAGCTAATCTTGTCTCATCAATACAAAAGGATATAAAGATGGATAGAGTATCAGCAGACATAAGACAAGGTGTTAACAAAAGATTTATAAACGCAATTTGCAATTATAACAATGAACTTGTTTTAGAATATCTTAAAAATGGTATGAGTGTTACTAAAGAATGCATGGGTGAAGAGCCTATGTTTTATGCAGTAACTCATAATAATTTTGGAGCGATTTTACTTTTATTAAAATACGGTGCTATTTTAGATAAAGAGTATCTAGAAGAAAGCAATAAAGATTTTAGCAAAGAAGCTTTAGAATTTTTAGCCTCTTTGCTCTAAAAAGGATATATATAATCTTGTTTTATCAGACCTACATTTTTAAGTCTGTGAAAAACAGCTTGTTTTGAAACTTCGAATTTTGAAGCAATAAGTAATATTGCTTCTGCTGCCTTTAAATCAGGTGTTGTTTTTCTGCATTCTGCTATAAAATCTTCTATTTGTCGAAGAGGCATAAGTAGTCTTGCCGCAAATTGATTGGCTCTAGTTTCTATTCCACCATATGTATTGCTTCTATAAAGGGTTTCATAGCTATCAATAATAGGATTTTCTATGCTAGGTAAAATATCATTAGCTAAATGCCCTAATTCATGTGCCAATGTAAAACGCTGTCTATTTTCATTTTTAAGCGGATTTATCCAAATAATAGGTTCACCTTTTTCATCTACACTAATTTGACCTTCAGTGTCAATTTTATCAAGGTCAAGATCTTTAACTACATTTATACCTAATTTTTGAGCAATTTCAAACGGATTGAATGGTGGTTCTTTCATTTCCAATAAATCTAAAATTTCATAAGGGGTTTTATCTTTTATTTCTTTATAAGTCATTCCAAACCTCCTATTTGTGATTTTTCTTGATCAATATCTGTCAATATAGATATTTTATCATTTATATGTAAATCGACCATTCTTTCAAATTCTTCCATAAATTCACTATTTTTTAGAATTTTATTTATAAAATCATTGCGTAATTTCTCATCTTCTATAATTTTATTCAAAAATACATCAGTTGTTTCTTTTATTAATCTTTGTTTATCACGGTTATAATATATAGTAAGCCCTATGGTAATAACAGCTGTTAAGAAAGTAGCAATAGCAACAATTAAACTTCCATAAGTTAGATAAGAACTTGCAATAGTAATAATATCAGAATTGGTGTAATTGTTTTCTATAATAAATCCTTAAATTACTTTTAATTTTAAAGGTACTTTACCATATTTTTACAAAATTAAATATTAAAGAGAGTATTTTTACTCTCTTAGCTTTTAAAAATTCATAATCAAAAGCTCTTTGCTTTCTTTTCTTTTTAAAACATTATTATTTAAAGAATACCTTACTTTCAACTCCTTAAAATTAAAATCTTTATAAAGCTTTCTTATAAGCTCACAATCATTATAAGAAAGCATAAATTTACCTTTGATATTTTTTAACAACTTGCAGCGAGATGCTAATTTTTATTCAATACCAAAACTTAATGTTTCCGCTTCTACCAGTGGTGACAATGAGTTAATTGGGCTCGAAGGATATGAAACAGGTGAAATGCTTGAGCTTAGTAAAGCCTTTTTTAAAACAACGCCTAAAAATGTGAAAGCTATTAAAGTTGATGGTTATTCTATGGTTCCAATGCTTTTACCTGATAGCTGGGTTGTTTTTGAAGAAACGCATAAGTATCAAGGAGATGGATTGTATATTTTAAATTTTGATAACCAATTAATGGTTAAACTTTTGCAATTAGATCCAATAAGTAAAGTTTTAGATATTATTAGTGTAAATAAGGATTATAAAAGCTATAGTTTGGACTTAAAAGACTCGCAAGTTGAGCTGATTATACAAGGCAAAGTTTTGCGTTTTATTATATAATTTAAAGGAATTAAAGTGAATATTGTGTTGCTAATATTAATAATCTTTTATGTAATTATTTATATAGAAAAATAAAAGGAACACCAAATAAGCCGCTAAAAGAAATTTGGAATGAATATAAGCAGGAAATGCAAAAAATCAACGAAGAGCATAGGTAAAAAATGCAGAAAATTGATGAAAATTTTAAAAAAGAAAAAGAGCAAAATAAGGACTTGGAACTTAATAAATTTCAAATAATCTCACGCGAAATTTTTACCATAAAAACTCCAGAGAATAAAGATGTTGAGGTTGAATTAACTTGTACAGCTGGATTAATTCAAACTAGCCAAATTAATTATGAAGAGATTGCTAGAAAAGAATTTTTATACAAATGTTTTCCAGTAACTTGGAATGATTTTTTAAAGCTTAACAAGTATGAAAAAAATTGGCATATACAGTTAAAGATTGTGATGATATTGGATTGTTAAAAGAGGTTTATGAGCAAATATTCAAATATTTAAAATGACAAAGTGAACTTCCTGAATATTTTAAAAAATATATACGATCTAGGAAGAGATATTTGCACGAATTTTCGGACCCCGTTCAAATAAAAAGCAAATTAAGCTTAAAGGCTTATCGCTACTATATCAACTTCTTTTTAAATGAAATACCAGAAGGAAGCTATTTTCCTATGCAAATAATGCATAGGGGTGATGAGTTGAGTGAAGCTTTATATAATACTTATTTTTTAAAAGATGATGAAAGTATAGATATGTATTATCCACCAAATTTTTATGGAGACACATCAAGTTTTGACATAGTAGAACCTAGATTTTTTAACAGTAGGGAATATTATAAAAATTACAAACCTTTTAATCGTTTTGATTTAAAGCCACACTCTGATTACGACTTTAACATTCCAAAATATATAGTAAAGCATTATTTGGATATGAAAACCATTGTTAAAGAAGATGAACATCATAAACGAATTTTTTGTTAGTTTTATTTTAATAAAGTTATATTTTAAGTTTAAGGTTTGTAGAAAAATAAAATTTCCACTTTTATGGAAGTTTTATTTTTCCAAATGGAAATTTTATTTTTCCGCCGACAAAAGATTTGTAAATTAATAAAAAAAGATATAATTATGTTTTAATTTAGAGAAAGGAATCAATATGAAACAAGGAGATTTTACAGAGGTTGCAAAGCATTATCATAATAGACCTGCTTATAGTCCATTTTTACTTGAAAAACTTGTATCTTGTATCAATGATAAAAATAAAAATTTAAAAGATTTAAATATTGTTGAAGTAGGAGCTGGAACTGGAAAACTTACTAAGATGCTGGGAGAAATGTTTGGATGCCAAATTAGTGCTGTGGAGCCAAATGATAATATGCGTAAAGAAGGGCAAAAATTTACACAAAATTTATCAAATATTTCTTGGCACAAAGGAAGTGGTGAAGAAACCTGCATGAGCAATAATCAAGCTGATTGGGTCATCATGGCTAGTTCTTTTCATTGGACAGATCCTAAAAAATCTCTCCCAGAATTTAATCGTATATTGACAGGGGGGGTATTTCACTGCGATTTGGAATCCTCGCCACATTGTAGAGGGTTCGGTTTTTGATGAGATCGAAAAGGAGATTAAACATATTGTTCCAGAGCTTGCTCGTGTAAGCAGTGGGGTACAAAATGTTAAAAAATGGGAAGAAATTCTTGTTTCAACAGGAGATTTCATAGACTGCTTTTTTATGGAGTGTGACTATAAAGAGTTTTGGGATAAAGAGCGTTATCTTGGAGCTTGGCATTCTGTAAATGATATACAAGCACAAGCAGGTGAAAAAAGATGGCAGGAAATTTTAGAGATGATAGAAGCTAAAATTTCTCATATGCAAAGTATAGAGATTCCTTATAAAATAAGAGCATGGACAGCTAGAAAAGCATATAAAATACCTCCTTTTTTTTCATTAAGCTTGTCAAAATGAAAAAAGGAAATAAAATGCAAAAACTAGTAGAACAAGTGTGGGATTATACCAAGCATGCTAAATTTTATAGCTATAGACCAAATTATGCTCCAAAAACTATAGATATGCTAATTAGTCTTATTGGAAAAAAAGATATCAAAGTGGCTGATATCGGTGCAGGAACTGGAAATTTAAGCATTATGCTTTTAGAAAGAGGATGTAAGGTAGTATCTGTAGAACCAAATGATGCGATGCGTGAGATCGGGATAGAAAGAACTAAAGGTGAGAAGATTGACTGGGTTAGAGCAACAGGCTTAAACTCAACACTCCAAAATAGTGAATTTGATTGGGTGACTTTTGGTAGCAGTTTTAATGTAATGGATAGAAATGAAGCCTTAGAGGAAGCACATCGCTTATTAAAATCAGAGGGATATTTTTCTTGTATGTGGAATCACAGGGATTTAAACGATCCTGTGCAAAAAATAGCTGAAGATACTATTGTAGAATTTGTACCAAATTATACAAGGGGAACAAGAAGAGAAGATCAAAGACCAATTATAGAGAGTCGAAAGGATCTTTTTGATAATATTGTTTATATTGAAGAGGATTTTTATTTTCATCAAAGCATTGAAAATTATATTAATGCATGGAAAAGTGTTAAAAATCCTTATTGGGATTTGGAGACTGATGAAGGAAATGAACTTTTTAATAAAATTAGTGATAAAATTTCACAAAGACTTCCTAAGGAATTTAGCATAAAATATACCACTCGTTGTTGGAGTGCTAAAAAAATATAAAACTAAGGAAAAATATGGCGGAGTTAAATTTTAAAACCAAAGCACAAAATTTAAAAAATTTACAAACAAAATTAAAAAAAGCAAAAGTTCTACCTTTGGTTTTAACTTCGCTTGAAAAATTAATATCAAATGAAGATAAAGTTTTACGGAATATTCAAACTTTAAAGGCTAATAGACTCATTATAAGAAGTTCTTCTTTAAGTGAAGATAGTATGAAAAACTCCAATGCAGGTGCTTTTCTTTCTTTGGCAAATATTAAAGCTGATTCTAAAGATGAGTTATTAAAAGCTTTATATGAAGTTGCCAATTCTATGCCATCAAAAAGCGATGAAATTTTAGTTCAACCTATGCTTGAAAACATTACTCTTTGTGGAGTTGGTTTTAGTGTTGATAAGGATAATTTTTCCCCTTATTTTTGTCTTCAATATGATGAAAATGGTTCAAATAGCTCTATTACAGATGGAAGTAGTAAGAGTGCAAAAACTTACTATCATTACAGAGATTATTTAGAATTTAAAGATATTAGACTTCAAAAAATTATAGAACTTATAAAAGAATTAGAAGTTTTATATGACTGTTGTTTTTTAGATGTTGAATTTGCATTTGCTATTCAAGATGATAAGGAAGAACTTTTTTGCTTGCAAGTGCGTCCTTTGGTTATGCATGAAAAAAATAATTTATTTCATTCTTTACCAAAAGAAGCTTTATATAGATTTTATAAACGTTTTGAGTCTTTAAAAGAATCAAGATCTAGAGTTTTGGGAGATAAAGCTATTTTTGGGATAATGCCTGATTGGAATCCAGCTGAAATCATAGGGTTAAGGCCTAAGCGTTTAGCTTTTAGTTTATATAAAGAAATCATTACGGATAATATCTGGGCGTATCAAAGAGATAATTATGGCTATAGAGATTTAAGATCCCATCCTTTAATTCATTCTTTTTTAGGCATTCCTTATGTGGATGTAAGATTATCTTTTAATTCTTTTATACCAAAAAAATTAGATGAAAATATCGCACAAAAACTTGTCAATTTTTACTTAGATAAGCTTAATAAAAATCATGAATTGCACGATAAGATTGAATTTAATATTGTTTATTCTTGCTATGATTTTAATAGTTCTAAAAAATTAGAAGAACTTTTAAATCATGGTTTTAATGAAAATGAAATCAAAAGATTAGAATTTTCATTATTAGAACTTACAAATAAGATTATTAATTCTAGATCAGGGCTTTATTTAAAAGATATACAAAAAGCATACAAGCTAAAAGAAAGATATGATGGCATTATTAATTCTAATTTTTCTTTAATTGATAAAATTTATTGGCTTATTGAGGAATGCAAGCGTTATGGAACCTTGCCTTTTGCGGGGGTGGCTAGGGCTGCATTTGTAGCAATGCAACTTTTAAATTCTTTAGTTGAGATTGATTTTATAACCAAAGAGGAAAAAGATGATTTTTTAAATTCACTCAATACAGTGAGTAAAAATTTAAGCAAACAAACAAACCATCTTAATTTTCACAACAAAGATCAATTTTTGAAAGATTTTGGACACTTAAGAGCAGGAACTTATAATATTTTATCTCCAAGATATGATGAAGATTTTGAACTTTATTTTGATGTGGATCAAAAAGATAGTAAAGTTTATTTACAAGATAAAGTTTTTGTTTTTTCAAAAGAAAAGACAAAAGCTTTAAATGCTTTACTTAGAGAGCATGGATTAGAGATTAATGCTTGTGAATTTTTTGATTTTTTAAAGCAGGCTATCGAGGGTAGAGAGCTCGTTAAATTTGAATTCACTAGATTGCTTTCTAAAGCTATAGTTTATATAGAAGAATTAGGCAAATATTATGGCATTGAAAAAGAAGATTTGGCTCATCTTGATATAAAAAGCATTTTAAATCTTTATTCTAGTCTTTATTCTATAAATCCAAAAGAGCAGTTTGTAGAAGAAATTAATCGCAATAAAAAAGAATATGAACTTACACAAGCTATAAAACTTCCTTCTTTGCTTTGCAATGCCGATGAAATTTTTTCTTTTTATAATCATAGTATTATTCCAAATTTTATTACACAAAAGAGCATTACTGCATTTACGGCGAAGGAAAATGATAAAGATTTAGAAGGAAAGATTGTTTTAATTTATGCAGCAGATCCTGGATATGATTATTTATTTACAAAAAATATAGCAGGACTTATTACATGTTATGGGGGTGCTAATTCACATATGGCCATTCGTGCCTCAGAACTTGGAATGCCTGCTGTTATAGGAGTTGGAGAAGAAAATTTTGAAAAATATTTAAAAGCTAAAAAAATAAATATAGAATGTGAAAGTGAGCAAATATTTTGTTTATAGGTATTACTCAAAGACTTATTTGCAACGAAAGTTATCATGAAGAAAGAGAATGTTTGGCTTTGGATTGGGGAAAATTATTTAATAAAGATTTATTTAAAAATTTTACTCCTCTTCCTCTTAGCTATGAAATAGATTTTTCTCATTATAAACATCTAGTAAAAGCTGTGATATTAAGCGGTGGCAATGATTTAAGCTTTTATAGTCCTAATGTTTTATCTAAAAAGAGAGATTTATACGAAAAGCAAGTTATAGAAATTTGTTTAAAAGAAAAAATACCACTTTTAGGAATTTGCAGAGGAGCTCAGATGATAGCTCATTATTTTAACAGCCATATAAGTCCTTGTGAAAATCATATAGGCAAACATAAAATATTTTTCTCAAAAGAAAAATTTATAAGCAATTCTTTTCATAATTTTGCTATTGAAAAATTAGGTGAAGATCTTGTAGAACTTTGCTTAGCAAAAGATAATACTATAGAAGCTTTTAAACATAAATATGAAAATATTTTTGGTATAATGTGGCATATTGAAAGAGAAAATGGACTTAATAATATTCAAATTTTAAAAGAGTGGTTTAGTTTAATCAAGGAATAATATGAATGCAATTATCTTAGCAGCAGGTTTTGGATCAAGGCTGATGCCTTTAACAAAAGATCAACCAAAGTGTATGGTTGAGTATAAAAATAAAAAAATAATAGATTATGAAATCGAAGCTTTAAAATCAGCAGGTATAAACGAAATAGCTGTTGTGGGTGGATATTTAAACGATGTGCTAAAAAATTATCTTAATAAATATGATATTGAGCATTTTTTTATTAATTCAAAATATGATAAAACCAATATGGTTCATACTTTTTTTTGCGCTAAAGATTTTATGTTAAAATGCATCGAAGAAAAACAAGATTTGATTATTTCTTATGCGGATATTGTTTATTTTCAAGATTGCGTGCAAAAGCTTATAAATGCCAAAGAAGAACTTGCTATAGTGGTTGATAAGTCTTGGCGTAAGCTTTGGAGCAAACGCTTTGCAAATCCTTTAGAAGATGCTGAAACATTAAAGATGGCAAATGGTTATATTATAGAACTTGGAAAAAAAGCTAATGTCTATGATGAGATAGAAGCTCAATATATAGGACTTTTTAAATTTTCTTATCAATTTCTTTCTGAAGTTATTGCTTTTTATGAAATGCTCGACCGAGATATTTTATATGATAATAAAAATTTTGAAAATATGTATATGACAAGTTTTTTGCAGGTTTTAATTGAAAAATACAATAATGCAAAAGCAGTGGAAATTGATGGCAATTGGTGTGAAATTGATTTTATGAGTGATTTA
>NZ_MJWQ01000049.1:0-1553 GCF_001762325.1 Campylobacter sp. BCW_6871
ATAATTAAGAAAATTGACTAAAAAAGTCGTTTTTATATCGTTTATTTGCATTTCATCTTGATAATCTAAAGAATATTCTACAAATTCTAGTAAAATACGCCTATAAAGTAAAAAAGTATTATTTGAATAGGATAATGCTTGAATATGTTTCAAATAAGCTTCTATCCAACGCTCTAAATCTTCGCTTATTGTAGTATTTTTAAGTTTCATTTTATTTATATCCTTTTTTTATAACATAATAATATATTATGTTATATTTATTTGCTTGTGTTAATACCAAAATATATATTTTAATAGGCTTATTTTGAAATAAGATTATGTTATATATTTTAAATTATACCATAAAAATATTTATATTTTTGCATTATTTGTCTATTTATACAATTTTTTATTAATATTATGGTATAATTTATATATTTTAACAAATAAAGGATAAAAATGGAAAAAAATACAATAAATAATGAAAATATTCAAAAAAATGAAATATTAATTCCAAAAAGAGTATTATTTGATGAAAAAACATTAAAAATGATAGAAATGATGATTCCTACTTACAAAGATGAAATTTCTAATGCAAATAAAGAAAATGAGAAAATTAATCAAATGATTAAGCTTGCTATAGAAAAAATGTTTAAAAATGATTTTTTGAATAAAATAAATAATTTTTAATTAGGTTTTTTTATGAATAATGTTTTGTTGCACAGAATAACTGAGAAAGGAAACATTCGCTATTATAGCATAGAAATTATTGCCACTCTATTTGAGGAATATATGGTTGAGAGAGTTTACGGAAATGTGCGTTTTAAAAGTTGTACAGGAAGAAAAAATAATGTATTTCCAAGTTTTAATGAGGCACAAATTTTTTTGAGAGGTTAAAGAAACAAAAAATGAAAAAAGGGTATGCGTAAGTTTTTGCTCAAAAAACAAGAAAAAACATTGATAAAATAGGCTTTTGAGATAAGCTTTTAGCTAAACTCTCAAAAACAGGTAAAAAATCCTTATCAAATCCGCTAATTTCAATTTTTATAGCCATTTATATCCTTTCTTATATAATTTTTATTTTTATTATACCATAAAGGGTTTTGTTGTAAAATTGGAAAAAACTTTTTTTATATATAAAATTACATAAATAAGACAATCAAAATACAATATAAAAGATTAAAGAATAGTAAAAACGGTTTTTTAAAAAAACTAATATAAATATATGGCTAATTATATAATTAATCCTCCTCTAAGCCATCATTAATTCCTGCTTCTGCAAGTTCAAGCTGTTCTTTTTGATACACTTTATCATCTTTGGCATCTTTAAAACCTTTTAATAATAAAGTTTTCATTTGCTCTATATATTCTTGATCTTTACACATATTAATCCTTTTTATTTATCAGGTTTAAAACCACTATCTAAAATTATTTTTGTCATTGCACCTTTAAGTTTATCAAAACGATTTAAAGCTTGCATATTACTAACTCTAAGCAATCTTATTTTATCATCTTTTTTATAAAACACTTTAAAAACTTCATCACTTTGTTTGTGTTTTACCATATCATCTAAA
>NZ_MJWQ01000050.1:0-8259 GCF_001762325.1 Campylobacter sp. BCW_6871
TGAACTTACCCTCTCAAATATAAAAGATAAAGAACAAATTTATTTAAAAGCCCAAAAGGATTATGATGAATTAGTCCAGCATAATTTCACTCAAAGAATCTTAAATGATAAAGATTCTATAGTGGATGGAATTTATAATGAAAGGATTAAAAAGATTCATACTCAAATCATAGACTTAGCTAAAAATGTCAATATAGGAGGAGAATACTTAACTAATGTAGGCTTATCTAAAGATACCATAGTAGGATTAAGCAATACCTTAAATGTAGGAGTAGATAATAAAGTAAGAGTGGCTAAAAACTCTCATGAATATGTAGGAGAAAACAAAGATATAGAAATAGGTGCTAATCAAAATACCATCATACATAAGGATGAGACAAGAAATGTGAAGGGAAATAAAAAGGAAGTGGTTGAGGGGCATTATGATATTAATATAAAAGAAACATTAAAAATCCAAACAGAAAAAGAGACTTCTATAAGAAGCAAAAATAATCTACTAATCACCACCAATGCTTCAATGGGCTTTGAAACAGATAAAAATAATACCTTTGTATCTGATAATTCATTATCGCAAACAAAAACAGATTATGAAGTAAAAGCAGGCAATCAAATCCTCCACCAAGTAGGCGATACTCAAATTGTTACTAAGGGAGATTATGTGATTATTAAAGCAGGTGGAGTTGAAGTAGTGATAGATTCTAATGGGCTTGTGGTCAAAGGTGGAGAGATTAGGGCAGAGTAATGGAAGCACTTAATCAAAAAAATAGTTTAAATATTAGGCTTTTAAGTTCTAATAATATTCTTCTGCATAATCAAGAATTTAAGCTTTATGAAATAGCACAGGGCAATAAAAATGAAATCAAGACTATTTTTACAACCAATAGAATGGGGGAAGCTCATTTAAATGCTAGTGAAATTTTTAGTAAAGAAGCACAAAGCTTTGAATTAATTTTAAACCAATCTAGTATTTATAAAAACAAACCCATCTATAATCATAGATTTTTATTAAGAAGTTATGAGTATGGGCATTGGTGTGAAATAAAATTTGAAAGAAAGGCAGATAAAGGCTCTATAAACTCTATTAGGCTAAAATCCAAAGAATTTACCTTAGAAAATAATGAAAAAATAGTGCGTAATTTCTATACTTTTGGTGATATAGTAGAATTTGAAGCTATTTATGAGGATGCAAAAATCAAAGAAGAGCAAATTAAATGGGGTTATGTTTTTATTCAGGATAAAAACACCTTAGATAAGTTAAACAAAAACCAATTAACTAATGACAAAAAGGAAAGTTCTTTATTTGATGAAGAAATTTTAAAAGATTGTTTTTATATTGAAAAAGAAGAAGATAAAGCCCTATTATCTTCTTCTATCATTTATAGACATTTAGAAAACAACAAAGCTTATTGTGGAAAACATCTTAGTTTGCAACTACCAAACCCTAAAGACACACAAGAGCAAAAAACACTATTAGTCTTTGCTTATAAAGAAACACCCAATTATAATGCCTCTTATCTTATAAGAATTAATGATTATCCACAAATTACCATTGATTGCACTCTAGCAGAAACACTAAGGGCACATACAAACAAAGATGAAATCTCAAGGCTTGGTTGGGGGGTAAGCTATATCTGTCAAAGATTATGGCATGATAATCCAAGTGATGCTAAAGAATTAAAAGATTTAACCTTTAGAAGCTCTACTTCACAAGATTTTATAGATACTATCCCTAATGAAACAATGAAAACAATAGTAAAGGAGATATTGCCTAGAGTAGAGATGCAACAATTAAAGACTGACAACACAAAATCAAGAGATAAAGCAAGATTTTATGCGGAATTAGATTGGGATAGTTTTTATATGAAGTTTCCTATAATGCAAGAGCTAAAGGGCGAGTATATGAATCTCAAAAAGCTTTTTGGAGAAGAATCTGATTTTCAAAAACAATTCGAAGATTTTCTTAATGATGCTTTACTAGATATAAAAAACATTAAAAATACACAAGAATATACAATGGCACTCAATATCCAAGCAATGAAAGAGAATAAGACGAAGAATGCAGAAGTCTTTAAGCTATATAAAAAAGAGGAAACACTCCCAGAAACTCATAAAGCTATAAAAGACTTACAAAAACCATCAGATATTATCGATAATAGTTTATATTTTCAAAGGTTTGATATAAAAAATGATGTGTTTTTACCGCATTTAGGCTTAAGTAAATTTGATGCATTTTCATTGCAAAACTCCATACAACATGAAAAAGAAGTTTTAGATAAATTCCACTCTAACCCAAAATACAAGCAGAATTTTGCTCTATACTCTATCGCAGGGGCTTTTAATATCTTATATATACCAAGCCTTATACAAATCACGAGAGTTACAAGATTCTATAATTACCATTCTTTATATGCTGCGTGCAAAAAGGTGCGTGCTTTTATCATTGATACTGTGAATTTTAATAATAATGGTAGCGATCAGCCTATTGGGGCATGGGATTATGAGAAGGTAGGATTTGATTTATATAATTCGATAATGCAATACCGAAATACAAAATTTCATTTTAAATATACCTCACCAAAATCATTCTTATTTCCCTTATATAATTCAGACTTTCTAAAAACAAAACAGTATTTTAATCTAGGCTTAGATTTCTTTTTATATAGCTCTACATTTTTGGATATGGATTTTAGTCATACGCAAATGCAAGATACTGCTTTTATAGTGGGGAAGTAAGATGTTTTTTGCTGGTGGTGATTATGAGCCTTTTATATATGGGCTTAGTCTTATTGCATACTATTTTCTACCCCTTTATTGTCTGACGCTTTTATTGTATAAATATAAGCCTCAATATGTGAATCTTACTCTACATATTGGAGCTTCAGTGTTGTTATACTTAGCTATGTGGGTAATATTTGTCGATACAACTATTATCAGCCTTTTTGAAATTTTTCAAATGTTTTTAATCCCCATTATCTTGCAAATTATACATCTTACCTTTATACTCTATGCTATTATCTATACTTATTTTGATATGCAAAAGATTTCATTTACAAAGAGACTAGGCAGATATATCGTTTCATTTTTTATTGGGATTGGACTACTTATCCTTTCTTTTGTAATGATGTATGCTATTGGATATTATATCAGCTCATGGTGTGATAGATATTATCTTAAAATCGATGAGAGAAATGAGGCGATTCGCACTATAACTTTTTATGTTCTTGTTGTGGTTTTTCCCAGTATAATTGCACTACTCCTTAGCTATATCCTCTATAAAAATCATAAGTCATTTTTTACTAAGATTCTATATAGAATCTTATCTATGATAGGCAAGGACAAACCATAATGCAAAAACTTATATATCAAAACCACGACTACCAACAAATACAAATCCAACAAACACAGAAACATTTCAATCTTGGTTGTGATTTTATAGTTACAAGCAAAGGTTTTAAAAATATTAAGATTCCAAATAATTTGGATACAAAGAATCTATTGAGGATTATAGTAAAAAGTGAGGCGAGATAATGACTGATGGATTTGGGTTTTTAGCATATGTCTTTACATTGCCTGTATTGATTCTTGGTGGTATATCTTATGTATGTATAGTATTTTTGATAAGATTTCAAAGCTTTTGTGGGTTTGTATGTTCAAAAAGTTTTTGGATTGCTTGGCTTTTTTCATATTATTTATTATTTTTGATTATCTGCATTACTTGTGAATGGGAGTTATTAATAATGTATATCTGTGGTATTTCTTTACCTTTGGTATATTTTTTAAGAAAATTTTTTATGCAATCACATTCAAATCTAGCTCTAAACGAATTTTCATTATGGATTATCCCAATGAGTATTTTCTCTCTTTGTATTCATAGTAGCCTGTGCGTTGCTATTGCATGGATGTTAATATTTTTTCAAACAAATTATGATACCCAAACACTTCAATCTTGGCTTAGATTTCTTTTTATATAGCTCTATATTTTTAGATATTGTGCTAGAGGAGTAGTTATTATGTTTGAAGCGACAAAAAATACAGAGTAAATTAAAGGAGTTCTTATGCAAAAGTTTTTAATAGTTTTAGGATTGTGTTTAATGTTAGCCATTAGTGCTAATGCACAATCCCCAAAAGAAGCCAAACCTAGTTTTGATTGTGCTAAAGCAAGTACAAAAGTAGAAAAGATGATTTGTAATGATAAAAGTGGGGAGTTACAAAAACTTGATAGATTGTATTCTAAACTCTATTTTTCAATACTAAAGAGTATCCCTAAAGATACAAAAGAGGGGCAAAAAACAAGAGAAAAACTGAAATATTTTAATCACTCTGTTATGAGTAATAGAAATATATTTCAATGCTATTTTGTTGCACCATTTGAGACAAAAAAACAAGAAGACCGTCAGTCTAATTATTGCATAAAACAAATTTATTTAGAAGCGATTGCTACTTTAGCTTTTAAAATGATAGATAGTGGAGTTAATAGAGAAAGATGGGGCTTTAATGAAAGAGTGAAAGATTTTGTTGTCCCAATTGAAAACTCTAATGGAACCTACGATATGAACGTAGGGTTTTTATCCAATTATAATCTATTTAACAATTTTTTTGAAAACACTACTCAAAGCATTGTTATAGATTTTATGGCTTACAATATTATGCAGTGGAATTACTTTCTTGTAGATGTTCGGATTAATGAAGCAAATGCAGATTTATTTGATGAAGCGGTAGAAAAATATAAAATATACTATGAGAAGCTCTATCAAGCTTTTACAAAAGATAAAAAACTTAATAAATTATTAGGAAACTAAATGCCAATTAAGACAACAAATTTAAGCTATGAGGAATTTAAAAGCTTACAAATAAATAAAATTAATTTCTATTTAAAGGAGGAGTTCTTATGCAAAAGTTTTTAATAGTTTTAGGACTGTGTTTAATGTTAAGCATTAGTGCTAATGCTCAATCTCCAGAAGAAGCTAAACCTAGCTTTGATTGTGCTAAAGCAAAAAGTAAGGTTGAAAAGATGATTTGTAATGATGAAAGTGGGGAGTTGCAAAAACTTGATAGATATATGGCAAAGACATATAAAGAACTAAGACAGAATCTAAACAAAAATGAGCAAAATAAGCTTTTAACATCGCAACGATTATGGCTTCAAACCCTAAATCAATGCAAATCTAAAGAATGTGTAAAAGAGCTTTTGCAAAATAGAGTTGGAGAATTGCAAAATTACACAGCACACACGGGCAATGTGTGGCTTGGGACTTATACATTACAAGAAAATCTTTATATGGGGAGCTTTACAATAAAAAAGTGTGATAAGTTTAATATTTGTGAAGCTAGATATGAGGCTATCCTAAATAAAAGTGAATTTAATGATATGCACGAATGCGATATAACTTTGAAATTACAGATAAAATCTCAACAAGAAGCTATAGCTTTAAATGATGATAAGGATTTTGCAAATTGTAAAATTTATATTAGGAAAAATCAACAGGGTATTGTACTTATAAGAGATGAGAAAGTATTTAATTCACCCGATTATTTTTGTAGCACAATGTGTGGCAACCAAACGATATTTGAGTGGGGAGATATCTATAAAAAGGAAATGCAATAATGCTTTATGATGTTAAAAAATTAAATGAAAATGATTATAAAAAAGAATGTGCAAAGCTTCTTATTGCTTTTGAAAATTCAAATTATAAACAAGAAAATGCTATACATATTGCAGGCAATGTAACTATTGGATATGGACTTGATTTAAAGACAGGAAATAATCCAAAGTTACTTTTAGAAGGGTATTTACCAGATGATTCTAAAAAACTTAAAATAGGAGATGAAGAATTAACTTTTTATGAAATTATAGAGAAATATAGAGCCAATAAGGCAGGTTTTACAGACCCAAAGATAGTAAAGTTTAATTTTTCGCTTACGCAAGAACAAGCCCAAGAAATTTTGGAAAGAACCTTTGATTCATATAAAAAGTATATATCACAATATATTGGCGATAACTTGTTGGAATATAGTCAAGAAAAAGCTTCCTTGGTTTCTTTACATTATCATGGCAGATTTAATAATATCAAAGATAATATTCGAGATTCTATTATCAAAAATTCGAGATTCCTATTGTGGTTTTTAATACGATACAAAACTAACCCAAAAAACTTTATTCCATTTCTTATTAGGGCTTGCGATGAAGCCGATATTTATCTATCTAATCCAAATATTAATAAAATAAGTCTTATTTTTGATGTGTTTTCTTACTTAAATATCAAAAGGGAAATAATTAAATATAGAATACATAAAATCAATACAAATAGAACAAGCTCCAAACAAGTTCATAAACAAGATACACTATATAATTTAGCACTTTGGTATGAAAACGATTTAGATTTTATACCTTATCAAGATTATATTATCGATTTAAAAAAATTCAAAAACTTAAACCAATTTCACAACTTACCAAAAAGCCCATAAATGATATTGTTGCAACCCTTAAGCCTCATTTAGATTACCTAAACACCCTCACTCAAAAAAATTTTAGCTTAGATAATATTTATTGTATTGCTAATTATTGTGAGAATTTAGGTGCTAATAAATTGGATAATGTTGCCTTGCTTAATAAAACTTTAAGACAAAAGTTTGAAAAACTAGAAGCAAATACACCCCATAATATTCTTATACTCTATCCAAATCCCACTCCATCTATTATACAAATAGAACAACCTAAAAATACTTTTATTACTTTACTTATAGGAGCAAAAGCAAAAATAGATTGTTCTAAATTAATAGAAGATCAATGTGAGCTAATGTATTTAAAATATGATCCAACACAAGAAGAACAACAAGCAATTAATCCACAAGCTTTTTCTTGTAGCACCCAAGAAGAACTTATTTTAAAAAAAGAAGATGAAATATACTTTAAAGCAGTAAAAAACAATATATCATATTTTATTAATAAAAACGATGGAATTTTAAAAGTTGCTCTTACTGGCAATGAAGAAAATGCTATAGAATTATACAGTTTTGCTAAAGAAAACCAATTTAAAATTTTACAAGATAAAGCCTCAAAGATGCTAAAAATCTATTTAAAACTAGAAAGGTATAGTAGCGAAGAGATTTTATCGCATAGAGGAGGGAATTTTGAATTAACACTTAATAATCTTAAGATTTTAGATAAAAATGGAAATAATCATGAAACCATCACTAAAATATTTCTTCATAATTGTGAGAACAGAAGGATTTATGAAAGTTTAAAGCTAGAGTATCAAGAAGGCATTTATAAGAGCAGTTTCAAGATTGATTTAATTTTAGATGAAAACTCTTCTTTTTTTAAAAGAGCTACAAAATGTATTATAGCTACAAAAACCTTAGAAGGCTTTAGCACAAGTCAAATGCACAAAATTGGAAATGTAGCAATAGTCTCTTTAAGTTCTGCAGATAAGAAAGGTGGAAGCTATACTTTTACAAATAAAGTAAGCATGCAAGATTTTGGAGAAAATCTTTATTTAGATACTGAGACAAATGGGTATGAAAAACAAATAAAAAATTCAAGAGAGAATTTATATATCACAGGTATGCAAGCTTATAAAGACAAAGAACAGCAAAATACTACTGATAAAATCCCTTACAATGAAACTATTTTTATTAGAGCCTGCTTAAATAATGAGGAGAAATTTTTCTTCGATGAGACAATTAAATGGGCATATTGTGTAAAAAAAGAAGAGGAATTAGAATGCAATCAATCTAAAATTAAGATTTTAGAAAATCTTCAAGGAAATGATATAACCTTTAATACTTCTATGCTTTCACAAAATGATAGGAATATACTTTACAATATGAATGAAAAATATCAATTAATCTTATTTGCCTATTTTAACACACCTGCATTTAAAACAACACAAGGAATAACGCATTTAGTGTTAAAATGACTAAAGATTTAAATTATGCAAAAAAAGCCATTGAACTTACCCTCTCAAATATAAAAGATAAAGAACAAATTTATTTAAAAGCCCAAAAGGATTATGATGAATTAGTCCAGCATAATTTCACTCAAAGAATCTTAAATGATAAAGATTCTATAGTGGATGGAATTTATAATGAAAGGATTAAAAAGATTCATACTCAAATCATAGACTTAGCTAAAAATGTCAATATAGGAGGAGAATACTTAACTAATGTAGGCTTATCTAAAGATACCATAGTAGGATTAAGCAATACCTTAAATGTAGGAGTAGATAATAAAGTAAGAGTGGCTAAAAACTCTCATGA
>NZ_MJWQ01000051.1:0-2230 GCF_001762325.1 Campylobacter sp. BCW_6871
GTTTTGGCAGCTAGTTTACTCACAGGTTGTTTAACAACTACTTTACAAACTAATGCAACAATGAGTCAAAGTATTTTTCTTGATCCTGTGGCTAAGGAAAAAAGAATTGTATTTTTAAATATCAAAAATACAAGCGGACATGATGTAAATTTAGAACCTAAATTAAGAAGTGCTTTGGAAGCTAAAGGATATAAAGTTATAGATGATCCTGATAAAGCAAATTATATTTTAAGTACCAATATTTTATATTGTGATAAAAAACAAGAAAATAATGCTGTAGGCGGTGCTGTTGCAGGAGGTGCTACAGGTGTGGCAGTTAGTGGCTATAATGGCGGCGGTGCAGGAGGTATGGTTGCTGCAGGTGCTGCAGGTGCTTTAGTAGGAGGACTTTTAGGAAAACTTACCGAAGATACAATTTGGCAAATGCAAGTAGATATTAATATCAAGCAAAAAGCTGATGGTAAAGTTTTAACTTCTAGTGGTAATGTTAGCGGACAAGCTAGCGTAAGAGATTCCCAAAGCTCAGGCTTTTTAAATAGCTTTGGCGGAAATGTTCGCAGTGATAAAGTAGGACATTTAAATTCAAATCAAATCAATAATACACAACAAACTTATGAAGGCAAATATATAGAAAAAAATACTATTATTTTTGCAGAAGCTGTGAAAACAGGACTTAAACTTCCTGAAGCTACGCCTATTTTAGAAGATAAAATTGCAAATCAGATTGCAGGATTATTCTAAAAAGGATATTGCATGATAAAAAAAATAAGAATTTTATTTTTAGTCATCTTTTTAGCCTTTAGCCCTATAGTGCTAGAGGCTAAAATCTACGATGATGTATATGTAGCACAAAAGCAAGCATTAAAAGAAGCAAAATTAATGATTTTTTTTGTGGTTTCAAACACTTGCGAATATTGTCACAAGCTTATGAATGATGTGTTAAATAATAGAGATTTAATGGAATACCTTAACAAAAATTTCATTGTTGCTATTTCTGATTTAAATGCCAATGGATTAATACCTAAAGACTTATTGTTTAATGGTGTAACTCCAACAACTTATATTTTAACTCCAACAGGAAAAGTAATAGGCACTCCTATTGAAGGAGCGGTTGATTCTGACATACTTTTTGGACTATTGAAAGGTTTAGAAGATTATAAGAAAGGACAATTAGGTTTTTAGCGTGGAAAAAAACATAGAAAAATTAATTTTAGAAGCCTATGAAGATAGTAAAACTAAATTTGACCATGTTACTACAGGACATATCAGTCAATATTTGAAAAGAAAATATGATTTAAAAATCAATTGTAGTAAGGCATTAATAGAAGCAGGCTTTGATCTTGAAAAAGATGAAAACGAACCTTCTTTAGTTTATGTTAAAAAAGCTACCACAAGAAACAAGACTTCAAATCGTGATCAAATTCAAAACAAAGTTGAAGAGAAACCTTTGTTGTTTCAATTTGCCTATTTTCCAAATTTTCTAAATACACTCCAAGAGCTTTCTAATATAGCTCAAAAAGAATTTTGGGGAAATGGAAATAATATTTTATTTTCTTATCTATTTAAATATTTTGAGTTCATTTACGAAAATAAAAGCTATCCTGATATTATTACTTATAATAAAGACAAAACAAAGGCATGTTTCAATACAGGTTTGTATAGTACAGGTGTTTTTCCAATATTTGCATGCTTTGAAAAGCAGGAAAATGGAGGATATATTTTTAGAAAATTTTGTTCTAATGGAGATAGAGTTTTAGATGATTTAGAAATACCTAAATCTTTAAGCGATTATGATACATTCAAAAATGAAATCATTTTTGACAGTAAATTGGATTTTAGGGTAAATCATTTGCATCTTTTTGAGAGAAAAGAGCGATTACCTGAAATTGTGAAAAAACTAAATGATAGGTTCATAGGACACATTATTAATGGTGAATTGAAAATCATCAAAGATAATTATAATCTTCAAAAGATGATTATTCCTGCAGCTTATAAGCAAAGAGTAGTTTTATACATTCCTTTGAAACTTCAAGAAGAATCAGTTGATACGATAGTTGTAGTTGAAAAAGAAGAGGTAAAAAACGAACAGTATTACGCTGTGAGAACTATACTAAATCCGCATGATAATATTTACAAAACTGCAAGAGTTCTTTCAATAGTTGAATCTGAATGGGTAAAAAACACCATTTGAAAGTGAAAACATTGGTAAAATAGGCTTTTGAGATAAGTC
>NZ_MJWQ01000052.1:0-25932 GCF_001762325.1 Campylobacter sp. BCW_6871
GTTTTGGCAGCTAGTTTACTCACAGGTTGTTTAACAACTACTTTACAAACTAATGCAACAATGAGTCAAAGTATTTTTCTTGATCCTGTGGCTAAGGAAAAAAGAATTGTATTTTTAAATATCAAAAATACAAGCGGACATGATGTAAATTTAGAACCTAAATTAAGAAGTGCTTTGGAAGCTAAAGGATATAAAGTTATAGATGATCCTGATAAAGCAAATTATATTTTAAGTACCAATATTTTATATTGTGATAAAAAACAAGAAAATAATGCTGTAGGCGGTGCTGTTGCAGGAGGTGCTACAGGTGTGGCAGTTAGTGGCTATAATGGCGGCGGTGCAGGAGGTATGGTTGCTGCAGGTGCTGCAGGTGCTTTAGTAGGAGGACTTTTAGGAAAACTTACCGAAGATACAATTTGGCAAATGCAAGTAGATATTAATATCAAGCAAAAAGCTGATGGTAAAGTTTTAACTTCTAGTGGTAATGTTAGCGGACAAGCTAGCGTAAGAGATTCCCAAAGCTCAGGCTTTTTAAATAGCTTTGGCGGAAATGTTCGCAGTGATAAAGTAGGACATTTAAATTCAAATCAAATCAATAATACACAACAAACTTATGAAGGCAAATATATAGAAAAAAATACTATTATTTTTGCAGAAGCTGTGAAAACAGGACTTAAACTTCCTGAAGCTACGCCTATTTTAGAAGATAAAATTGCAAATCAGATTGCAGGATTATTTTAATTTGTTATGATTGCTAGATATTTTTCTAGCAATTCTTCCCTTATTTTAATATTTTTAATGTCCTTTATATCAACATTTAAAGCAAAAGATAAAATTTTGTTTTCAGTCTTTACAAATCCAACAATCCAAGCTAAATTGATATTATCATTAAAACCTGTTTTAGCATAAATTTTTTGGATTTTATCTTCCTTAAAAAGAATAATTTCTTTAACTTCTTCTTGACTTTTTTTGGAAAAAGGTAAAGAATTTTGCGAAAGTTTAAAAAGCAAATCAGCTTGATTTTTTGCAGAAATTTGTAAAGAATTATCGAGCCAAAAGGTATCGATTTTTGAAATTTTTGTATTTCCATAAGAAAGTTTATTTAAGCCTTCTTGCATGGTTTTAAGTCCTATTTTTCTTGCCAATTCTTTAAAAGCAGGCACTTGAGAGCGTTTTATGGCTGAGCTTAAACTAGCATCTTGTTTCCAAGAGGGCAAAAATACTTTTTCACCCTTATAATGATAGAAAATTTCCTTTGTATCTCTAACTACACCATTATCAAGTGTAATTAAAGCATTAAAAATTTTAAAAGTTGAAGCAGGAGAAAAGGTTTGTTTAGCTCTTTGAAAATCATTACTTGCATAATTTTTTCCATCAAAGACTATAAAAGTCCCACTTGTATTACAATCTTTAAAAAAATTACCAAGTATTTTATCCTCTCCAATGGCTATATTCAAAAACAATATAAATACAATAAAATTTCTCATTGCTCTTTATATTTTGATAAGACTTTTCTCATTGCTAAACTTGCTAAAGCCAAACCAAAAGAAGCTGTCACACCCATAAAAGAACCTAAATCTTTACAATGTGCTTCTTCATCAGAAAATACCACATCAAAATTTCCCTTAAAGCCTGATTTTCTAAGCTCATAACGAAATTTTTTCGCTAAAGCATCGCCGTGAGTTTTAAAAATACTTGTAGTTTTAATGCGTGTTGGATCAAGCTTTCTAGCTCCACCTGTTGAGGAGATAAAAATTTGTTTTTTAAAATCTATAAGATGAGCCAAAGCTACTTTTGCAGGAATATCATCAATGGCATCTATGATAAGATCAAACTCGCTTAAATCAAAATTTTTTAAAAAATTTTCATCGATTTTACTGACTATACCTTTAACCTTATAAATTCTTTCAAATACTTTAGCCTTTTCTTCGCCTATATTTTCGCTATGAATTTGGCGATTTTGATTGGTAATTTCAAATTTATCCGCATCGATTAAAGTAAGGTTTTTAAAACCACTACGATAAAGCGCATCAACGCAAATTCCACCCACTCCACCAAGTCCGCAAACCAAAACTTTTGTTTGTGAAATTTTTTGAAATTTTTCTTCTCCAACTAGCCATTTTATACGTGTAAATCTATCATTCATCATTTGCCTTTAACCATTTTTTAACTTTTTTCATTCTTTCATAAGCTGTAAGATCCAGCATTATAGGTGTTATTGTAGCGTAGCCTTTTTTAAGTAAGGCAATATCGCTATTTTTCTCATCTTCAAAGTCTAAATTCGCCGCTGCAAGCCAATAGTACTCCACTCCTCGTGGATTGACATTTGAATGGGCTTCAAAATTATAAACCCTTTTGCCTGCTTTACAAATTTTAATGCCTTTGATTTTTGATTTTGCAGGAAAATTGATATTTAAAAATTCTTTTTTTTCCAAAGGAAAACCTTTATCAAAAATATTTTGAATGATTTTTTTGGTAATTTTTAAAGCATTTTTATAGTCTAGTTCTTTTTCGCTTTTTTTATAAAATTGAGAAAGAGCTATAGCAGGAATTCCTTGTAAAACCGCCTCCATAGCTCCTGCACAAGTTCCTGAGTAAGTAATATCTTCGCCTACATTTGCTCCTTTGTTAATCCCACTGATTACAAGATCGGGCAAGCGTGTTTTATAAAGTGCGTGAAGTGCAAGATAAACACAATCTGCTGGAGTGCCATCATCAAGTTTGTAAAATCTTTTTCCTACTTTAACAAAACGCAAAGGTTTGGTTAGGGTTATGGAGTGTGAACAAGCTGATTTTTCACTAGCAGGAGCTACTATGGTGATCTTGGCTTTAAATTCTTTTTTTAACATCTTAATGAGTTTTTTAAGTCCTTCGCTTTCATAGCCATCGTCATTAGTGATAAGAATTTCTTTCATTGCTTTTCCTTGCAAAAGATAAAATTTGGATTTTAACATATTTTTTTAAAGCTTCATAGTATAAAAATTTTAATTTTAAATTATATAAATTTCGTATTATTTTTAATTATTTTTTTATTTTATATCGATTAATATTATTTAAATTATAAAAATATAAAGTTAGTAAGGAGGGTTTAAATATGTTTGATTTTTTCAAACCTAAGGCAAAAGCTATTAAATTTCCTAAAGAGGAAATTTTACCTAGATATTACAAAATGAGAACTTGGAGTTTAAGTGGAGTTTTTATAGGATATATGGGATATTATCTTGTGCGAAATAATATCACTCTTTCAACTCCATTTATACAAAATCAACTTGATCTCAGTAAATCAGACATCGGAACAATCACAGGCTCAATGCTTATAGCTTACGGGATTAGCAAAGGTGCAATGAGCGTTATAAGCGACAAAGCTGATCCTAAAAAATACATGGCTTTAGGTCTTATTTTATGTGCTCTTGTAAATGTTTTACTTGGTTTTTCAAATTCTTTTTACGCTTATGTAGGTTTTGTTATCGCACTTGGGGTTTTTCAAGGTATGGGGGTAGGTCCTTCTTTTATCACTCTTGCAAACTGGTATCCTAAAAAAGAGCGGGGAATTTACACGGCCATTTGGAATATCTCACATAATATAGGAGGCGGGATAGTTGCTCCTATAGTTTCGCTTTCAGGTTTTGCTTTAGCAGCATTATTGGGTGTAAGTATGGCAGATTTTAACGAAACATATTGGCACATGAATCATTTTTATGCTCCTGCTGCTTGTGCAGTTATCATTAGTCTTTATGTGCTTTATGCAGTTAAAGGAAGTCCTAAAAATGAAGGTTTGGTTGATATTACTGAAATCAATGAAATGCGAGGGATTAAAACAGAAGAAATCAAAGCTGTAGAAACTCCAAATTTAAGCAGTTTTGAAATTTTTTATCGTTATGTGCTTAAAAATAAAAATGCTTGGTATGTGGCTTGGATGGATACTTTTGTTTATATGGTGCGTTTTGGGCTTATTTCTTGGCTTCCTATTTACTTGCTAGAAACAAAAGGCTTTAATAAAGAACAAATGGGTATTGCCTTTTGGCTTTTTGAATGGGCTGCTATACCTTCTACTTTACTTGCAGGATATATTTCAGATAAAATTTTTAAAGGCTATAGAATGCCTCCTGCTATAGGTGCTATGGTGATTATTTTCTTTATGATTATTGGATATTTTACTTCAAATAATCTTTATATGGTTATTTTCTTTGCAGCTATGGCGGGGTGTTTAGTCTATATACCACAATTTTTAGCAAGTGTGCAAACCATGGAAGTCGTTCCTGCTTTTGCAGTAGGATCTTGTGTAGGACTTCGTGGCTTTATGAGTTATGTAGTCGGCGCTTCACTTGGAACAAAAGCTATAGGCTGGGCTGTGGATTACTATGGTAGTTGGAATGCTGGTCTTATCATGCTCCTTAGTGCTTGTATTCTTTGTATACTTTGTTCTACTTTATGTCATTTTAGCGCTAAGAAAAAATACGCTTAAACTTAATAGAATTTGCAATCAATTTGCAAATTCTTATATAATTTCATCAAAAAATAATTATTAAGGATAAATTGTTGAAAAGCTTTTTAGTTTGTGCCCTAGAACCTTCAGCAAATTTGCATTTAAAAGAAGTTTTAAAAGCCTATAAAAAAGATTTTGGTGAATTTGAACTTCATGGGATTTATGATGAGAATTTGTGCAAAGAATTTGATTTAAATTCTAAACCACTTTATAGCTCACATGAGTTTAGTGCTATGGGTTTTATAGAAGTTTTGCCTTTGATTTTTAAAGCAAAACAAGCTATAAAAGAGCTTGTAAATTTAAGTTTTACTCAAAAAATAAATGGGATTTTATGTATAGATTCGCCCGCTTTTAACATACCTTTTGCCAAGGCTTTAAAAAAATCAGGCAGTAAAATTCCACGCATTTATTATATCTTGCCTCAAGTTTGGGCATGGAAAAAAGGTCGCATACCTATCATAGAAAGTCATTTTGATATTTTAGCTTCTATTTTGCCCTTTGATAATCAGTTTTTTAACAAAAGCACTTATGTAGGCCATCCGCTTTTAGATGAGATAAAAGAATTTAAAAATAAAGAAGACATTAACAATATACTTTTAAAAAAAGATGATGAAAAAACTATAGCCTTTTTACCAGGTTCAAGACGTAGTGAAATTAGGCGTTTAATGCCTATTTTTAAAGAACTCTCGCAAAAATTTAAGGGTGAAAAAATTCTTTGCGTTCCCCCATTTAATCTTGAAAAATTAGAAATTTATGGTGATATTAGTGAATTTAAAATAGAAAGTAACACTCCAAAAGTACTTAAAAAAGCTGATTGTGCCTTTATTTGTAGCGGAACGGCTACTTTAGAAGCAGCTTTAGTGGGAACTCCTTTTATTCTTGCTTATAAAGCAAAAGCTATTGATATTTTTATTGCAAAACTTTTTGTAAAATTAAAACACATAGGACTTGCAAATATTTTTTGTGATTTTGCTAAAAAAGAAGCTTTAAACCCTGAATTTTTACAAGATAAAGTCAATGTTTTAAATTTATATGAAGCTTATAATAAATATGATTATAAGGCATTTTTTGCTAAAGTTGATTTTTTAAAAGAATATTTACAATTTGGAAGTGCTAAAAATTTAGCAAAAATCCTAAGCGAAATATAAAAGGATAAATTATGCAAAAAGAACCAATGAGTCAATTTGGCTATGATAAGTTAGCCGCAGAATTAAAAGATTTGAAAGATAATCAACGTCCCGCTGTTGTAATAGAAATCGATACAGCAAGAAGTCACGGGGATTTAAAAGAAAATGCAGAATACCATGCCGCAAGAGAAAAGCAAGCTTTGATAGAAAGTCGTATAGCAGAGCTTAGTGACTTGTTAGCAAGAGCTCAAGTGATCGATCCTTCAAGCTATGAGCACGATAGTGTGAAATTTGGTTCAAGTGTTGTGATCATGGATTTGGATACAGAAAAAGAAAGCAAATATACTCTAGTAGGAATTTGCGAAGGAGATTTAGATAAGGGTTATATTTCCATCGCATCTCCAATAGCAAAAGCTATGCTTGGGAAAAAAGAAGGAGATGATTTTAAAGTACGTTTGCCAAAAGGTGAAAGTGAATTTGAAATCCTTTCTATAAATTATGAGCCTTTGAAATTTTAAGGATAAAAAATTTTACTACAAAATGGAGCGATTTTAATCGCGGACGCTCATGAAAATAAACAAAGAAGGGGGTTTTGGGAATTTTTACAAGCCTTAAAAAAAGGTAAAATTTCCACCCCTCAACTCATACTTATGGGTGATATTTTCGATTTACTTATAGGTGAAATCTCTGCTACACATGAATTTGCTAAACCTTACATAGAACTTTTAGAAGAATTGGCCTTAAAGATTGAAATTATCTACTTAGAAGGCAATCATGATTTTAATCTTTCTTGTTTTTTTAAAAGGGTAAAAATTTTTAACTTACAAAAGCAACCCATAAAGCTTAATTTGCATACAAGTAAAGGTAATAATATTGTTTTAAATAACGCTTTTATAAAATTAGCTCACGGAGATATTTTTTTACCACCTCTTTTACAATTTACTCTTAAAACATTAAGAAATCATTATTTGCTTATATTTTTGAATTTTTTAAATATTATTACTTGTAATTTTATTTCAAATAAAATTCTTCAAAATCAAAACAAAAAAAACCTTTTTTATCAAATAAAAGATTTTGAAAATTTAGCGAAAAAAAGATATGAAAGATATGAAAATTTAGGATTTTGGGTATGTGAAGGACACTATCATCAAAATCATCAAATCAACAAAGAAAACATTAAATATCTTAACTTAGCTAGTTTTGCATATGAGAGAAGTTTTTTTGTAGTAGAATATCAGCAAGAAATCAAATTTCGAGAACAGAAATTGAGGGGTCAAAATGTTTGATGAAAATATCGTGAAAACGGGTTCAAATGAAATGGAGCTTGTCGATTTCCGTATCTTTAAGCAAGGACACGATAAAGTCTATGAAGGAATTTATGGTGTAAATGTTTCTAAGGTAAGGGAGATTATAAAAATCCCAAGCCTTACAGAACTTCCAGGTGTACCTGATTACATCGAAGGTATCTTTGATCTTCGTGGAGTGGTTATACCTGTAGTCAATCTTGCCAAATGGATGCAAATCACTGAGCCAGAAAGCACTATGCTAAAACCTAGAGTTATTATTACTGAATTTAGCAATATTCTTATTGGTTTTATAGTTCACGAAGCAAAAAGAATTCGTAGAATAAACTGGAAAGATATAGAACCAGCAACTTTTTCTACAGGATCAGGTGCTTTAGATAAAGGTAAAATCACAGGTGTAACACGCATTGAAAATGATGAAGTGTTGCTAATTTTAGATCTTGAAAGTGTTGTTGAAGATTTAGGAATTTACGCTCCAAAAACAGATATAGATTTTGGAAAAATAGAAAAATTTACTGGAACAGCACTTATACTTGATGACAGCATGACTGCTAGAAAACGCGTCAAAGAAATGATGCAACAGATGGGCTTTCAAGTTGTTGAAGCTAAGGACGGCGTAGAGGGCATAAACAAATTAGAAGAATTAAGCCAAGTTTATGGTGAAAGTTTAAATGATACTTTAAAAATTATAGTAAGCGATGTCGAAATGCCACAAATGGATGGTTTCCACTTTGCTGCACGCATTAAAGAAGATTCAAGATTTAAAGATATTCCTATAGTCTTTAACTCGTCTTTATCAAATGAATTTATGAATGAGAAAGGTGTTCAAGAAGCTGGTGGAGAAGGCTATCTTGTCAAATTTAACGCTAGCGATTTCTTCAATGAAATTGCAAAGGTTATTAAAAAACATCAATCTCAAGAACAGGGGTAAAATATGGAAGATATGCAAGAAATACTTGAAGACTTTTTGGTTGAAGCTTTTGAGCTTGTTGAGCAAATCGACCATGATTTAGTAGAGCTTGAATCAAATCCAGAAGATTTAGAATTATTAAATAGAATTTTCCGTGTTGCACATACGGTTAAAGGATCATCAAGTTTCTTAAATTTTGATGTTTTAACAAAGTTAACTCACCACATGGAAGATGTTTTAAATAAAGCAAGACATGGCGAGTTAAAAATAACTCCAGATATCATGGATGTGGTTTTAGAGTCTATTGATAGAATGAAAACTTTGCTTAATTCCATTCGTGATAATGGCAACGATACTGCTATTGGTATGGATATAGAACCAATTTGCGCAAGATTAACAGCTATTTCAGAGGGAGAGTCTCCTGTTGCGGCAACAGATTCAAATGAAAAATCTACTCCACAAGCAGAACCAGAAGCACCAAAACAAGAAATAGCTACTCCAGAACCTGAAGTAGATGTTAATCAATTAAGTGATTCTGAAGTTGAAGCTGAAATAGAAAGACTTTTAAAAGTTAGAAAAGCTGAAGATCAAGCTCGTCGCGCACAAAAGAAACAAACAACAAATGCAGCACCTAAACCGACTAACAATACAGCAAATAAACCTGCGGAAAGTGGAGAGAAAAAAGTTCCTGCTTCAGGTAGCAATGCTAGCAGTATGGATCAAACCATACGCGTGGAGGTAAAAAGATTAGATCACTTAATGAATCTAATTGGGGAGCTTGTTTTAGGTAAAAACCGTTTACTTAAAATTTACGATGATGTTGAAGAGCGTTATGAAGGAGAAAAATTCCTTGAAGAACTTAATCAGGTTGTAAGTCAATTAAGTATTATTACAACTGATGTTCAGCTTGCTGTAATGAAAACAAGAATGCAACCTATAGCAAAAGTTTTCAATAAATTCCCAAGAGTTGTTCGTGATTTGAGTCGTGAATTAGGAAAGCAAATAGAACTTGAAATTGCAGGTGAAGAAACTGAACTTGATAAATCTATCGTAGAGGAAATTGGCGATCCTATCATGCATATGATTAGAAATTCATGTGACCATGGTGTTGAGGATCCAGCAACTCGTGCAGCGAATGGAAAACCTGAAAAAGGTATAGTTCAACTTAAAGCTTATAATGAAGGCAATCACATCGTTGTAGAAATTACAGATGATGGTAAAGGACTTGATCCAAATGGCTTAAAAGCAAAAGCTATAGAGAAAAATTTGATTACCGAAAGAGAAGCAGATCAAATGACAGACAAAGAAGCTTTTGCTTTGATTTTCAAACCTGGTTTTTCAACTGCGGCTAAAGTAACAAATGTTTCAGGTCGTGGTGTAGGAATGGATGTTGTTAAAACCAACATCGAAAAACTTAATGGGGTAATTGAAATTGATAGTGAGTTAGGTAAAGGAAGTTCATTTAAACTTAAAATTCCTCTTACCTTGGCAATCATTCAATCTTTACTTGTAGGAACTCAAGAGGAATTCTATGCAATTCCACTTGCAAGCGTTCTTGAAACAGTTAGAGTACCAATTGATGATATCTATACTATCGAAGGTAAAAATGTATTACGCTTAAGAGATGAAGTGCTTTCTCTTGTGAGACTTTCAGATGTATTTGGAGTTAAACAAGTCCTTGAAAGCGGTGATCAAACTTATGTCGTTGTTATAGGGGTAGCAGAAAGCAAGCTTGGTATTATAGTAGATACTCTTGTAGGACAAGAAGAAATAGTTATTAAATCTATGGGTGATTATTTACAAAATATCCAAGGTATAGCAGGAGCTACAATCCGTGGTGATGGTAGAGTGACATTAATCATCGATGTAGGTGCTATGATGGATATGGCCAAAGAAATTAAAGTTGATATTAAAGCGCAATTAGAATCAAGTGCGAAAAAACCTAAAGAACAACCAAGTGATTATAAAGTCTTAATTGTAGATGATTCTAAAATGGATAGAACTTTAATGCAAAAAGCTTTAGAACCACTAGGAGTTAGTTTAGTTGAAGCAACCAATGGTGTTGAAGCATTGAATATTATAAAATCAGGCGAACATGATATTGATGCAATGCTTATAGATATCGAAATGCCAAGAATGGATGGATACACCTTAGCTGGTGAAATTAGAAAGTATTCTAAATATCGTAACTTACCACTCATTGCAGTTACTTCAAGAACAAGTAAAACTGACCGCTTAAGAGGTGTTGAAGTGGGTATGACTGAATATATCACTAAACCTTATTCTCCAGAATACTTGGAAAATGTGGTTAGAAAAAATTTGAAACTAGGATAAGAATATGAGTAATGAAAAATTAGAGCAAATTTTGCAAAAACAGCAAACTCAGATGGCTGGTCCTGATGTCAATCAAAGAGAAGATGATATCATCCAACTTGTTGGCTTTGTAGTTGGAGATGAGGAATATGCGATTCCAATTCTTAATATACAAGAAATCATCAAACCTATAGAATATACTAGAGTTCCTAGTGTACCTGATTATGTTCTAGGGGTTTTTAATATGCGTGGTAATGTTATGCCACTTATTGATCTAGCTCAACGCTTTCATTTAGGAAGTTCTAAAATGACACCTCAAACAAGATATATTGTTTTAAGAGGTGAGACAAATGGAACTGGAGTTGGAGGAAATGCTGGTTTTGTTATAGATAGATTAACCGAAGCAATTAAAATTCACAGAAACAGAATCGATCCACCACCTGAAACTTTAGTTAAAGACAAAGGTATGATTTATGGCATAGGAAAAAGAGATGAAAATATCTTAACTATACTCAAAGTAGAAGCTTTACTTAAGCGCGAATTTTAATGATTAAACTTTGTGTTTTTGACTTTGACGCTACTTTAATGGATGGTGAAACCATCGATATTTTAGCTACAGCGCATGGCAAGGGTAATCAAACAAGCGAAATTACCCGCCATGCCATGGCTGGAGAGCTTGATTTTTTCGAAAGTCTTCAGAAACGAGTAAGCCTTTTAAAAGGTATGTCTTATAAAAAAGTTTTAGAATTAGGTAGCACACTTCCACTAATGCATGGAGCACATGAACTTATCCAATATTTAAAATCTAAAAATATACAAATTGTTATTTTTAGCGGTGGTTTTCATGAAGGCATAGATCCCGCTATACAAAAACTTGGAATTAGCCTTGGTTTTGCAAATTATCTGCATCATAAAAATGACATTTTAACAGGGCTAGTTGGTGGGGAAATGATGTTTTCAAATTCAAAAGGCTTAATGCTACAACGATTAAAAAGCTTTTTAAATTTGAAAACAGATGAAGTGATGTGTGTTGGCGATGGGGCAAATGATTTGGCAATGTTTAACGAAAGTGGATTAAAGATTGCATTTTGTGCTAAAGAAATTTTACGTTCCAAAGCTGATATTTGCATAGATATAAAAGACTTAAAAGAAATAATAAAGGTAATATAATGAAAAATTTTTCTCTTTGGTGTGATTTTATAGAAAATAGTTTTTTAGATAATGAATTTTTAAATTTATTATCACATGGAATTAATGGTGCTACTTCAAATCCTGCTATTTTTAAAAATGCTATTTTAAATTCTCCAATTTATAAAGATAAAATTCTTAAATTGAAAGGAAAAAAAACAAAAGATATTTATGAAGAATTAGCAATTTCTGATATTCAAAAAGCAGCTGATAAATTAGCTCCTCTTTTTTATCAAAAAAACGATGGATTTATAAGTATTGAAATAGATCCAAGACTTCATGATAACACGACTCTTAGTTTAGGCGAAGCTAAAAGACTTTATAGTGCTATTAGCAAAGAAAATGTAATGATTAAAATACCAGCTACAAAAGCTTCTTATGAAGTAATGTATGAACTTATGAAAAATGGTATTAGCGTCAATGCTACCTTAATTTTTTCTCTTGAACAAAGTCAAAAATGTTTTGAAGCTTTAAATGCAGGTTTATTCGAATTTAGAAAAAACAATATAGCCTTAAAAGAACAAAATACTAGAACACCACAAGCTGTTATAAGTATTTTTGTAAGTCGTTTTGATAGACTTTTAAATCCTAAAGCCAAAGAGCAAAATCGTATTGGAATTTTAAATGCAAATTTAGCTTATAACAATATCTACTCAAAAAATGAACCTAATATTCGCGCCTTGTTTGCAAGCACTGGAGTTAAAGGAGATGATCTGCCAAAAGACTATTATATCAAAGAACTTCTTTTTGAGAATTCTGTTAATACTGCTCCTCTTGATGCAATAGAGGCATTTAAAGGAAAAATGGATTTTAAAAAACCTTTAATGAATTTTGAAATTTATACAGAACTTAATCAAATCATTTCTCAAAGCGAACGAGAAAAAGCTTGCAATGATTTATTAAGCGATGGCATAGAGCAATTTTGTATTGCTTTTGAAGATATTTTAAAAGCTCTTTAATTAACGTATTTTTATCATTTTATTCTTTGAAAGTTTTAATATTTTTGATGGGATATTTTCGAAAAAATTCTCATCAAGTATTATATCAGCAACACTTCTAGCCCATTCTTCATCAAATTCTTTTCCATGCTTATTTGCCGAAGATGAATAAAAATAGCCATTTTTACTTAAAAAATTCGCATGTTTACACTCTTTCACAATGCGAATGGCCTGATTATTTGGATAAATAAAAGTTGTTTTTTTAGAACGACGTACTAAATTTTTAAAAGATTTTGGAATTCTTGCTAAACTTTTTAACTCGCAAAATTTCGCAGAAGTGATTAAGCAAGGTTGATTTTTATCTCTACCTTTTAAAGCATTAATCTCTTCTAAATTTTTACTTAAAAATCCTACCGTAGTATCTGTTTGAGCTAAATAAATCAAGATTTAAGCCACTCTTGCAAACTCTTTACATCTAAGCAAGATTTACTCTGTATAGCTTTAATCGATTTTGCACCTGCTAAAGCTGATCGTAAATTTGTAAAATAAGGTATTTTAAAACGAATGATATTTTCACGAATTTTTTTCGTATCACCTTTAAAACTGTGACTATCGCTTGTATTGATAACTAAGTGAATTTCCCCATTTTTCAATTTATCTTCAACATTAGGGCGTCCTTCTGAAATTTTATGTACAAGTTCACACTCAAAACCACTTTCTAAAATTTCCTTACAAGTTCCCCCTGTTGCCATAAGCTTAAAGCCAAGCTTTACATATTCTGCAGCGATTTTTTTGGTATATTTTTTATCCTTATCTTTTAAGGAGATAAATACCACGCCTTGCTCTGGAAGATGATTAAACGATGCGATTTGACTTTTTGCGTAAGAATTTGCAAAATCCTTGCTTATACCCATAACTTCACCCGTTGAACGCATTTCAGGGCCTAATTCTAAATCACTTCCACTAAGTTTTGCAAATGGAAATACTGCTTCTTTCACGCTCATATATTTTGGAGTTTTAGGGCGTAAAATTTTAGTATCAAAATTAACCACTTTGAAAGTATCATAAAATTTCAAAGCTTCTTTTAAATTTCCTTGCCACATCACACGCGTTGCTACTTTTGCCAAAGGGATACCCGTAGCTTTACTAACAAAAGGCACAGTACGACTAGCTCTAGGATTTACTTCTATCATATAAAGCTCATTATTATGTAAAGCAAATTGTATATTTAAAAGCCCTACAACTCCTAAATTTAAAGCAATATCTGCGGTTTTTTGTGCAATAAATTCTTGCATTTTTTCATCGATATTGCAAGGTGGTAAAGAACAAGCACTATCGCCTGAATGGATTCCTGCTTCTTCTATATGCTCCATAATTCCTGCCACATAAACATCTTTACCATCACAAATCGCATCAACATCAATTTCTGTAGCATTGTCTAAAAACTGATCGATCAAAACAGGACTTTTATCACTCACATCTACAGCTTCTTGCATATAGAGTCTAAGTTCGGCCTCATCATTTACCACACGCATCGCACGCCCACCTAAAACATAACTTGGTCTTACAAGCACAGGATATCCTATATCACTAGCTTTAAGCACCGCTTCTTCTACACTTGTTGCAGTGGAATTTTTTGGCTGATTGATACCTAGTTTTGTAATAAATTCGGCAAATTTCTTTCTATCTTCTGCCATATCAATTACTCTTGCGCTAGTACCTATAATCTTAGCTCCAAAAGCACTCAAACGCTTAGCAAATTTCAAAGGAGTTTGTCCACCAAAATGCACAATCACTCCATCAGGTTTTTCACGCTCAATCACCGCTCTTAAATGTTCAAAATCAATAGGCTCGAAATACAAAATATCACTTGTATCATAGTCAGTCGAAACGGTTTCAGGATTACAATTATACATAATGGTTTTAATACCCATATCTTTAAGCGCAAAAGAAGCATGTACGCAAGCATAGTCAAATTCTATACCTTGTCCTATGCGATTTGGCCCCCCACCTATAATCATCACTTTTTTTTCTTTTTTATCCTTAGCATCATTTTTACTTTGAGTGAGTTCGCTTACATTAATACTTGAATAAAGATAAGGAGTTAAAGCTTCAAATTCACCCGCACAAGTATCCACTTCACTAAATTCTGCGATGATTTTTTGCTTCATTCTCGCATAATAAATATCATTTTGGCTTAATTCTAAATTATCTTTCAAATTTACAAGCAAAGCTACCATTTTATCTGAAAAGCCCATAGTTTTTGCTTTTCTCAAAAGAGCTTTATTGTTTAAAATATCCATATCAATTTGCTCTTCAAAATCTACAATTTCTTTAATCTGTGTTAAAAACCAAGGATCTATTTTACAAAGCTCATAAAGTTCTTCTACGCTAAAACCTTCTCTAAAAGCTTGAGCAACATAAAGCAAACGCTTTTCATTGGCATTGCGAATTTTAAAAACAAGATCATTCCTATCTTCAAATTTTACTCTATCAAAACCACTCAAAGAACGCTCAAGAGAACAAAGTGCTTTTTGTATACTTTCTTTAAAAGTGCGTCCTATAGCCATTACCTCACCCACACTTTTCATAGCTGTACCTAAAGTTGTATTTGCTCCTGGAAATTTTTCAAAAGTAAAGCGAGGAATTTTTGTCACAATGTAATCAATCACAGGCTCGAAAGATGCAGGAGTTCCTGTAATGTCATTTTTAATCTCATCTAAACTAAAGCCTACTGCCAAAAGTGTCGCAACCTTTGCTATAGGATAACCCGTTGCCTTAGAAGCTAAAGCACTTGATCTTGAAACCCTTGGATTCATTTCTATAACTATCATTTTTCCATTTTTTGGGTTGATAGCAAATTGTACATTACTTCCGCCTGTATCTACGCCAATTTCACGCAAAATAGCAAAAGAAGCATTACGCATAACTTGATATTCTTTATCCGTCAAAGTTAATGCTGGAGCTATTGTAATACTATCTCCTGTATGAACTCCCATAGGATCGATATTTTCTATACTACAAACTATGATACAATTATCCGCTCTATCGCGTATAACTTCCATTTCATATTCTTTCCAACCTAACAAACTTTCTTCAATCAAAATTTCATGGATAGGCGATAAAGCTAAAGCAGTATTAGCGAGTTCTTTAAATTCGTCCATATTATAAACCACACCACTTCCAGCACCTCCTAAAGTATAAGAAGCACGGATCATCAAAGGAAAGCCGATTTCATCTACGGCTTTTAAAGCTTCATCATAATTATACGCATACATCGATTTTGGCAAATCCATGCCGATTTTTTTCATACATTCTTTAAAGACTTGACGATCTTCGCCTTTTTTAATCGCCTCAGGATTTGCGCCTAAAAATTTTACATCTCCTAAAAGTCCGCTTTCATAAACTTCCATAGCAACATTTAACGCTACTTGTCCACCCATAGTTGGCAAAATTGCATCAATTTTTTCTTTTTTAATAATACTTAAAATACTTTCTTTTGTTATGGGTTCTATATAAGTTGCATCTGCAAATTCAGGATCTGTCATGATAGTTGCAGGATTTGAGTTGATTAATACTACACGATATCCTAATTCTTTTAAAGTCTTTGCGGCTTGAGTTCCAGAATAATCAAATTCACAAGCTTGTCCTATCACAATAGGACCACTTCCTATAAGTAAAATACTTTTAATATCTGTTCGTTTTGGCATAAATTTTCCTAAGAGCATGAATTTGAGCTGATTATAACAAAAATTAGTTTTATAAACTTTGAAATTATCGATATAATTTTAAAAAATAAACACCCTGCTTTTAATCTAGGAAATAATACATAAAGAAATTTAAGATTTTTTATAAAATTCTCATTCGATTATAAAAATTTATTTGATAATTTAACAAAATTTTTAGCATTAAGCAAAGTTATAATAATTAGCAAAAATATAGAAAATTTTTAAAAAGTCTAACCCTTGACTTATAAATTATCTACTACATATAAATAAGCAGGAATACTGATCTTAACATAAGGCTTTACTTCTACACTTTGATACATATCTTCATCATCAACCCTATTCACAATCCCAACAGGTATATCCGAAAAGAAAATATTATCAAGTCCACTTGTTAAGATTTCATCTCCGATATTAATTTTTGCCCATTTTGGAATAAATTTAACCACAACCTTGCCATTTTCACCTTGAATTAAACCTGGAGCTTTGAATTTTCCTATATAAACAGAAAAAACACACTGATCATCACCTTGTAAAAGAGCCATTGCTCTACCATTTTTATTAATAGCTATACCTGCAGTATATCCTTGATATATTAAACCACGATTTTTACCAACGGGAATTTTGCTCCAATCTAACCATAATTTTTTATAATCATTCAATTGAACATAAGAAATAACTCTAGTTAAAGAAACTTGAGGTAAATATTTTGTAGAATTTTGATCCTCTAAAATACGATTTAATTGATTTGCAAAGCTAGTTACCTTTATAGCAATATCTTCTAATTCTTTATTTCTAGCTTTTAATTGCTGAATTTGATTTGCTTGATTAAAGTGTTCTGAAATTTTTTCTCCCAAATAATCTTTAATATTATAAAAATTACCTATAACAAAGTCATTAACACGGAGAACATTTTGCTTGATAAGTCTTCCATAATAAAAAGATATAAAAACCAAAAAGGCTAAGACAAGAACATAAAAAATCTTATTCTTCATTGGTTAATTGTTGCAATAATGAAATTTCCTCTAAAGCTTTACCTGTTCCTTTTGCTACAGCTAAAAGCGGTTCATCTGCGATATAAACTGGCAAACGCACAATTTCACTTAAGTATTTATCAAGACCACGAATCAATGCTCCGCCACCTGTTAAAACTACACCATTTTCTACTATATCGCTTGCTAAATCAGGCGGCATCATTTCAAGAACCATTTTTAAAGCATCAGCAATTTCTTTCAAATACTCACGCATTGCTTCTCTTACATCTTCACTTGTAAGTTCAATACGACTTAAAAGTCCACTTACCTGATCACGTCCTTTTACCACCATAGAAAGTTCTTTTGGAAGTTGTATTGCTGAACCTATGGTGATTTTGATCTCTTCGCCTGTTCTTTCACCTATGATAAGATTGTATTTTTCTTTTACATAATTAACTATACTCATATCAAGCTTATCTCCAGCCGTACGAATAGACTTTGAAATCACAAGTCCACCCAAAGAAATCACTCCAATCTCAGTAGTTCCACCTCCTATATCTACTACCAAATTTCCTTTAGGTTCTTGTATAGGCAAACTTGCACCAATAGCCGCTGCCATAGGCTCTTCAATCAAAAATACCTCTCTTGCACCTGCGCTTAAGGCGCTTTCTCTTACTGCTTTTCTTTCAACTTGAGTTAAACCATAAGGAACAGAAATGATAATTCTAGGGCGTAAAAAACTTTTTCTACGGTGTGTTTTTTCTATAAAATAGCGGATCATTTTTTCAGTCATATCAAAATCTGCAATCACACCATCTTTCATAGGACGAATAGCTTCGATATTGCCGGGAGTTTTTCCCACCATATCTTTAGCTTCTTTACCTACGGCTAAAATTTTTGCTTTGGAACCATACCTTTCTCTTTCAACTGCCACAACAGAAGGCTCATTTATCACTATACCCTTATCTTTTACCAAAACTAGCGTATTAGCTGTTCCTAAATCAATCCCCATATCACTAGAAAAAAATCCTATAAGTTGATCTAATATCATTTCTATCCTTTTAACTTATTTATCTTTTTATTAATAATGCTTTTGCATTGTCTTTAACAACTTCTTTAGTTATTATAATATCATAATTTTTATACTCTGGTAACTCAAACATTAAATCTACCATCATTTCTTCTATAATACTTCTAAGTCCCCTAGCCCCTGTTTTTCTCTCCAATGCAAGTTGTGCGATAGCTCTTAGAGCATCTTCTTCAAATTTTAAATTTACCCCATCAATAGCAAAAAGCTTTTGATATTGTTTAATAATGGCATTTTTAGGCTCAGTTAAAATTCTTACCATATCCTCTTCATTAAGTTCATTTAAAGATGCAATCACATGCAAACGACCTATAAGCTCAGGAATCAAACCAAAATGCACCAAATCATCAGGTTCAATTTTCTCAAGTAAAGCTTTATTTTCTTCTTTTGCATCATCAAAAAAGCCCACAACTTTATCGCCAAGTTTTCTTTTTAAGATAGTTTCCAAACCATCAAAAGCTCCACCACAAACAAATAAAATATTTGAAGTGTCAATTTGTATAAACTCTTGATTTGGATGTTTTCTTCCCCCTTTTGGTGGAATATTTACCAAACTTCCTTCGATAATCTTAAGTAAAGCTTGTTGCACACCCTCTCCACTTACATCACGAGTAATAGAACGATTTTCACTCATTCTAGCAATTTTATCAATCTCATCAATAAAAACTATACCTTTTTGAGCTCTTTGCACATCTCCATCTGCAGCTTGTAAAAGACGTGTTAAAATATTTTCTACATCCTCACCTACATATCCTGCTTCAGTTAAAGAAGTTGCATCACAAATTGCTATAGGTGCATCTAAAAATTTAGCTAAAGTTTGTGCCAATAAAGTTTTTCCACTTCCTGTTGGCCCAACAAGTAAAATATTTGACTTAAAAAGCTCTGTATCATCATCTTGAAGCTCGGCTTTAAAAAGTCTTTTATAATGATTGTATACTCCAACACTAAAAACTTTTTTAGCTCTATCTTGTCCTATGACATAACGATCTAAATAAGCTTTTAATTCTTTTGGAGTGATATCTTTAAATTCTGTATTATGGCTTTGTTTAGGCTCTTTAAATTCTTTTTCTTCTCCATAAATAATACTATAAGCACCTTCAACGCAATATTCACAAATAAAAGCATCATCATTTTCATTTGCTAAAATTCTTCTTTGTGGATTCTCCACTTCATTGCAAAAACTACATTTTCTAGGCATTATTTTTACCCCTATAAACAGGAATTCCGCGCTTTGTTTCTAATATAAAATGACACATTTTTTTAACATTTTCACTTTCTTGATTTTCAAGCAAATTTTTAGCATTTTCTTTTAAATCTCCTTGTCTAAATAAAGTTTTAAAAGCTCTGCTAAGTCTATCTACTTCATCTTTATCAAAACGACGACGAATACCTACTAAATTTAAACTTCTAATACTTGCACGATTTCCTTCTGCTAAACAAAACGGTACTATATCCTGAGAAAGTGCACTTGCTCCTGCTATCATACAACCCTCACCTACTTTGACAAATTGATGAATAGGTGTAAGCCCGCCTACAACCGTAAAATCTCCAAGCTCTACATGTCCTGCTAAAGTTGCATTATTAGCTAAAATAATATTATTACCCAAAAAACAATCATGAGCAATATGACAATAAGCCATAATAAAAGCATTATCGCCTATACGAGTAAAACCATCTCCTTTAGCTGTACCTGAATTTATCGTTGCAAATTCTCTAATAGTTGCATTTTTTCCTATAACAACACCGCTTTTTTGCTCTTCTTTATAAGATATGTCCTGAGGAATATCGCCTACTATAGCATAAGAAAATACACGAGAATGATCACCTATAGTTGTATCTGAAAGAATTCGAGCACCTTGTTTGATGACAACATCATTACCTATTTTAGTATCTTTACCTACATAAGCATAAGCTTCTATTACAACATCGTCACCAAGTTGTGCACCCTCTTCGATCACCGCACTTGGATGAATTTTTTTCATTATTTATCCACTATCATAGCTTTAAGCTCAGCCTCTGCAACTAAATTTCGATCTACAAAAGCTTGCCCTTTAAAAATCCACATATTGCCACGATTTTTAACCACGCTCATTTCATAATCAAGCCTATCTCCAGGACGCACAGGATTTCTAAATTTTGCTCCATCTATGCCTGTGAAATAAACTACTTTACTTTTTGGATTCACTTTATCTTCCATACTTTCAAAAGCTAAAACTCCGCCTGTTTGAGCCATACCTTCTAAAATCAAAACTCCAGGATAAATAGGATGCCCTGGAAAATGTCCCATAAAAACATGGTCACTTATACTGATGTTTTTATATCCTCGAACCACTTCTTTAACTTTTAATTCTGTAATTTTATCTACTAGTAAAAAAGGATAACGGTGTGGTAAGATTTCTTGAATTTGCATTACATCTATCATTATTAAATTAACCTTGAAAACAATTAAAAATTTTATTATATAAAAAAATCATTAAAAATTACATTAACAAAAAAAGTTTTTCTTAATAAATTTCTTAAATTTCTACAAGCACCTCTTGATTATCATGATAAATTTCACTTTTTACTATCACTTCATATCTTGAAGGCAAAATATTTTCAAGGATGATAATAGGACTAAGATTATAAGTTCCAAACAATTTATTACGCCATTTAATTTCTGCTTGCACACTCAAAGGTCTTTTTAAAAAATCTTCAAAATTTTTCCATTTGTTTTTAAAAAATGCATTAAAACGCCAAAATTCAACAAAAACCATTTCATCTTTAGTGCTTCTATAAAAGCCTTCTTTTAAATTTTGTTTTAAATTTTCCTCATCCAAAGAAAATCTTGTATAAGCGTTTTTAAAATGCGAATAAAATAAAATATGAGATTTAACAGGCTTTTTATCTAATTTTATTAAAGCACTTAAAAGACGATAATTTAAAAATTTCTCTCTTAAAATTTCAAATTTTATACCCTTTTTTTCCCATAAAACTACTTTTTTATAAAGAGCTATTCTTGCTTCTATACTTGCAGGTAAAATTTGCTTATTTACAGGAGACATTAACTCATCAATGAAATTCTTATCTTGTTTTTGTTTTTTAAGCCCATAAATACAACCGCAATAGTTTTGATGATAAAGCATTTCTTTTTTTGCTAAAGCAAACTGCCTTTGAGTGCCACCATTTTTACGAAAATCAGGAGCTAAAAACTCTACCCCATAAGACTCACATTCTTTTTGTAAAGCATTTTTTAACTGTTCTAAATCTTTTTTAGGGCTGGTTAAAAGCGTAGTAGTAAGCTTTTTTTCTCCTATTTTAGCAGCAAATTTAACACTAGATCCCATTCTTACATCAAAACAAATTTCACACCTTGCACCTTTTTCAGGCTCATTTTCATAACCACGCACAGCATTAAGCCATTTTTCATACTCATACTCACCTTTATGAAGCTTGATGCCAAGTTTATCACAAGATCTTTTTACATCTAAAAACCTTAGTTCGTATTCGCTTAAAGGATGGATATTTGGATCATAAAAATATCCTATGATTTTTTCATCAGGATAAGTCTTTCTAAGTTCTTCAATAAAATAATGACTATCCACACTACAACAAATATGCACTAACATTAAAGACTTTCAAGTACTTTTAAAGCATGATCTTTTACACGAACATTACTATAAATTTGAGCAATCTTACCTGTTTCATCGATAACAAAAGTAGATCGAATAAGACCTTCGTATTCTTTTCCGTAATTTTTCTTAAGCCCCCAAGCTCCATAAGCTTTAGCAACTTCTTTTTCGCTATCACTAAGTAAAATATGCTTTAAACCAAATTTAGAGATAAATTTTTCATGACTTGCCACGCTATCAGGACTAATACCGATAATCACTGCATTTTTATCACCAAATTTATCATAATTTAAACTAAAATCACAAGCTTCTGTAGTGCAACCTGGAGTATTATCTTTTGGATAAAAATACAAAATCACCTTTTTACCAATAAAATCTTTTAATGCTATTTTTACCCCATCTTGATTTAAAAGCTCAAACTGAGGTGCTTTATCTCCTATATTTAAACTCATTTACTTGCCTTTGCTTTGATAGCTTCTACACTTTCTCCGCCAAAGCCTATGTCATAATTTTCTACATCTTCTAAAACCACCACAACTCTTTCTTTACTTTTATTATATTTCGTGCTTAAAAGTTTGGTAATATCAGCTATAAGCTCTGCTTTTTGTTCCTTACTTAAAGACGGCTTTGCTAATTTAATATTTACTAATGGCATATTTCTCCTTTTTAATGATAATTTTTTATAATTATTTCAAAAAATACCTAATATTTTTTTAACAAAAAACCTTAATTTAATAAAAGCTTATTGTTAGTATATTTTTGATAAAATCCCAATTTATTCTTAAAATAATATTTTTTAAGAAATAAACAACTATAAAAGGTAAAAAAAATGATCTCAGCAGATAAAATTTGGATGGATGGAAAATTAGTTGATTTTAAAGATGCAACTTTGCACTTTTTAACCCATTCTTTACATTATGGCAATGCTGTTTTTGAAGGAACTAGAGCCTATAAAACAGATAAAGGCTTAGCAATTTTCAGACTTGAAGATCACACCAAAAGACTTTTAGAGTCTGCAAAAATTACTCTTTTAAATTGTCCTTTTTCTCAAAAAGAGCTTGAAAATGCACAAATTGAACTCTTAAAAGCAAACAATTTTAAAAGCAATGTCTATATCCGCCCTTTGATTTTTTTAGGCGATGGAGTTATGGGACTTTATCATATAAAAGCTCCTGTAAGAGTTGGAATTGCAGCTTGGGAATGGGGCGCTTACCTTGGAGAAGAAGGCTTAGAAAAAGGCATAAAAGTAAAAATTTCGTCTTTTGCAAGAAATAGTGTTAAATCATGCATGGGAAAAGCTAAAGCAAGCGCGAATTACCTTAACTCTCAAATTGCAAAATTTGAAGCTATTGAAGCAGGTTATGAAGAAGCTTTAATGCTTGATGAAGAAGGTTTTATCGCAGAAGGAACAGGAGAATGTTTCTTTATTGTAAAAGATGGGGTTTTAATCACACCTCCAAATGATTTTTCTTTAAAAAGCATTACTCAAGATACAGTGCTTAAAATCGCTCATGATCTTGGTGTCACTGTGCTTCGCCAAAGAATTTCAAGAGATGAAGTTTATACTGCTGATGAAGCATTTTTTACCGGAACAGCCGCTGAAATCACACCTATTAACAATATTGATGCAAGAATAATAGGAAATGGTTTAAGAGGATCTGTAACTAAAAAACTTCAAGATGCTTATTTTGATGTAGTTTATGGACGCAATCAAAAATACGCATCTATGCTAACTTATATTTAAAAAAGGAAATAAATGCCAGCTGATTTGAATGATTATTTCAATAAAAAAAATGGAAATTCTAATAATAACGGAAACAACCGTCAAAATTTCAATTTCAAAGCACCAGAATTTAATTTTAAAGGTTTTGGAAAATTTTCTCCGCTTATTTATGGGGTGATTATTATTATCTTATTTTTAATTGTTGCAAAACCTTTTATGGTAATAAATTCTGGAGAAATGGGTATTAAATCAACAACAGGTAAATATGACCCAAATCCATTAGAACCAGGACTTCACTTTTTCTTACCTTTTGTACAAAAAATAACCATAATCGATACTAGAGTAAGACAAATCAACTATGCTTCTATAGAGGGAAGTAATGAAAATTTATCTTCAGGTTCAGGTGTTATTAATAAAAATAGTATTTCTGTACTTGACTCTCGTGGATTGCCTGTATCTATTGATGTTACAGTGCAATACCGTTTAAATCCTTTGCAAGTTCCTCAAACCATAGCTACTTGGAGCTTAAATTGGGAAAATAAAATTATCGATCCAGTTGTTCGTGATGTAGTGCGAAGTGTTGTAGGAAAATATACAGCCGAGGAACTTCCTACTAATCGTAATACAATAGCCGCTCAAATAGAAGAAGGCATAAGAAAAACTATAGAAGCTCAACCAAATGAACCTGTAGAACTTCGTGCTGTACAACTTAGAGAAATTATTTTACCTTCAAAAGTAAAAGAGCAAATCGAACGCGTACAAATTGCAAAACAAGAAGCTGAAAGAACTAAGTATGAAGTAGAAAGAGCTAATCAAGAAGCCTTAAAAAAAGCCGCCTTAGCTGAAGGGGAAGCAAACGCAACCATAATCAGTGCTAAAGGTAAAGCTATGGCTGTTAAAATAGAAGCAGATGCACAAGCTTATTCTAATAAAGAAATCGCAAACAGCTTAAACACTCCTTTACTAAATTTAAAGCAAATTGAAACTCAAAAAGAATTTAATGAAGCTTTAAAAGTCAATCAAGATGCTAAAATTTTCTTAACTCCAGGTGGAGCAGTACCAAACATTTGGGTTGATACCAAAGATGCTAAAAAGCAAAGTTCTGCCAACATGAACTAAAAGGATACGCAAGTGGAAAAACTAAGAGAAATCGTGCTTTTTTACACTACTCATTTATATTTAGTGGATTATATGCTGATTTTATTAGTTTTTTTTCTCTTCACTTGTGTTTTACTTCTTTGTGTATTTTTACGCCATAGACCTATAGCAGCACTTTTTATTATTGCATTTGATATTATTATTTGTTTTTTAGTTTATATCTATGGGTATAAACTAATAGACAATGAAGTAAGAACTCGAAAAACCGCTATTACGGATCAAAAAATAATACAAAGCTCAAATGATTTAATTGTTGATTTTAACATTACAAATAATTCAAAAAATAATTTTAAAGAATGTAAAATTACAGCTAAAATTTTTGCGGATAAAATACCTAATGATAATATCATAGAAGAATATAAAAAGAAATTTATCCCTTTTAGACAAAAAAGTAGAGAAATTAAAGATCTAAAGAAAAACGCAACCCAAGTTCAAAGAATTGCTTTTGAAAATTTTAACTATGAAAATAACTATACCATACGCTTAGTTTCGGAGTGTTTTTAATGCATTTTACGATTTTTCATATTATAGCTTTTATCATTTTACTTATTTGCTTTGCCTTGATTTGTATTTTAATCTTTCTAAAAGTCAAACAGAAAGAAATGGCTTTGATTTCTTATACCATAGCTACTATTTTTACCGCACTTTTGATATATTCTATTTTTCTAACAATCAATCAATTCACCACTCAAGCCGATCTTAGCAAACTAACCTATACAAGAGATCTAAGACATGAAAGTGTTATCGTAAGCGGAAAGGTTCAAAATCTTACTAAATTTGAAATCAGAAAATGCTATTTGATACTTAGCATATTAAACCAAAAAAAAGTAGGGGGAGAAATTTTCAATGATAAAAATATTCGCAATGCCAAAATGCAAAATACAAGTGTTTCTTACACTATAGAAATTATAGACAAACTTCCGGGTAATACTTATAAAGAATTTAGAGCCAGTGTTCCTTTTCCTCCAAGTTTTGATAACCCTGAATTTTATCACACTCTAAAATGTATTTGATTTAGAAAATACTTAATATTAATAATTAGAATTTGTCTATATCACATTTCATTAAATCTTAAAGAATTAAACATATATTATTTTATAGAGATAACTAGCTTTTTAGCTAGTTATCTAAGGTTAAAACCTCTTCTTCTTAACATCTTCTAAGATATTATTAGCTATATCACTTACTGTACTAGAAATAATAGCTGATTCATTAGCAATTTCAACATTATCTTTAGTAGTTTGATCAATTTGTGCTACGCTATCATTGATTTGAGTAATACCTGCAGTTTGTTCTTTAATACTTTCTGCCATATCATTGATAGATTGAACAAGTAAATTAGTATTAGCTTCTATTTCAGATAAAGACTTTTGAGTTCTCTCAGCTAG